>JBEENF010000113.1:0-9432 GCA_041192325.1 Verrucomicrobiota bacterium | reverse complement strand
ATCGGCCCGGCGGGCACGGGCAAGACGTATCTGGCCATGGCGGCGGCCGTGTCGGCGTTGCTCAAGAACCAGGTGGAACGCCTGATTCTCACCCGACCGGCGGTGGAAGCGGGCGAAGCGCTGGGTTTCCTGCCCGGCGACCTCCGGGAAAAAATCCTGCCTTATCTGCGACCGCTCTACGACGCCTTGCATGACATGCTCGACCCCGAGGATGTGGCGCGGCTCACCGAAAAGGGAATCATCGAAATTGCGCCGCTCGCCTACATGCGCGGTCGCACGCTCTCGCACGCGTTCGTCGTGCTGGATGAGGCGCAAAACACCACGCCGGAGCAGATGATGATGTTCCTCACCCGGCTCGGGGAGGACTCCCGGATGGTGGTCACGGGCGACATCACGCAAATCGACCTCCCCCGCTCCAAGCAAAGCGGTTTACTCGAGGTGCGCCACATCCTGTCCGATATTCCCGGCATCGATTTTCACACCTTCAGTGGAGCTGACGTCGTGCGACATCCGTTGGTCCAGAAGATCATTGAAGCGTACGACGTCTACCGCAACCCGGGTGCGGAAAAAAACGGTTCAGCGGAGAAGCGCTAGGATTTCCGCTTCAACATGTCGTTCCGGAACCAACTTAAACTTCTCGTCGGCGGGCTCGGCGCCCGGCGCACGGGCCGTAGCATGGCCGGATCCTCCCGGATGGGCGAGTTTCTGGAAAAAAGCCGGCTGATCGCCGCCGCAATATTCGTGCTCACGGTCGCGGCGATCGTGCTCATAAGTTCGGCGGGGATCACCACCCTGAATGTTCCGGTGTTACCGAACCAGATCGCGACCGCGCGCATCGCAGCGCTCGCCTCGTTTAACTACGACAGCGCCGAAAAAACCCGCGCCGCGCGTGAGCAGTTCGTCAATCGGGTCCCCCCCGTTTACCGCCTCGATACGGAATCGCTACGGCGTTTTGAAGCGGCCGCGCGCAAGCTGCTCTCGCAACTCGCAGCGTTCGAGCAGGCAAATCCGTCCGGCGTGGCGGGACGGGTGAATCGCCGCGCCGACCTCTCCGCGATCGCCGAAACCTTCAATTCCCACGGCCCTTATCACGCGACGGCCGATGACATCGAGGCGCTGCTCAGCATTGGCGACGCGAAGACGCGGACAATCTTGTTCGACAACGGAATCGCCACCCTGCGCGATCTGTATGCAGAAGGCATCACGGATTCATCGCTCGGGAACTTGAGCCCCGGCAGCGCCGTCGTCTTTCAAATTGCCCGTCCGAATGGCGCGGTATCGCAACGTTCCGTGCAACCCTTGGAAGATGCCCTGACCCTGCTGCGCGTCAGCCTCGCCACCGACAATCTACCGAGACCCGCCGTGCAAGCGGTCTTCCGCCTTTTCCGTTTCGGACTGACCCCCAACGTCGTCTTCGATCGCACCGCCACCCTGGCGCGGCAAAAGGCCGCCGGAAACACGATCAAACCGGTCGTGGTGGACGTCGTGCGGGGCCAGACCATCGTGGAGGCCGGCGACCGGGTGAGTCCGGAGCAATACGAAATGCTCGTGGCTCATCGCCAATACCTGAGGGAACATAGCGATACCGACCGTCAGGAAGGACTCACGTTATTTGGTCGCGTGTTGCTCGTGCTCGCGATGGTGCTGGCTTCTCTGATTTATATTCGCATCGAGGATCCCGAGACGTTGCAGAGCAATGTTCGATGCGGCCTGCTGGCGCTCGTGGTCATCGTCAACCTGGCGCTGGTGCGGGCCAATTATTCGCTCGGAGGCGCGGAGTTTTTTGTTCGCGATGGGTCGTGGGCCTCCACCCTGCCTTACATCGCGCCCACCGCCTTTGCGCCACTGATCGTGGCGATCCTGATTGATGCCGGCTCCGGCATCTTCATGGCGTTGCTGATCTCGATCTTCACCGGGGTCATTTACGGCAATCGGCTCGATCTGCTCGTGCTCACTTTTCTCGCCTCCTTGGTGACTATCTTCTTCGGTCGCGACGCACGGCGTCGTGGACGATTGGTGAGGGCCGCAGGGATGGGCGGCCTCACGGTGGCCGCCTTTGCCGCCCTGATCGGGATCGCCGATCAAACTCCGGCCGACACTTTGTTGCGTCAGATGATTGCCGGACTGGGAACGGGAATTTTGACGGGCGTCGCGGTCGTTGGTCTCCTTCCCGTGCTTGAGTCGCTGTTTAAACGCACGACGGATATCACGCTGCTCGAGCTGACGGATTTTAATCACCCCCTGCTGCGGCACATGCAATTGGAGGCGCCGGGCACGTATCACCATTCGCTCGTCGTCGCCCAGTTGTCGGAAAATGCGGCGAACGCCATTGGAGCCAATCCGTTGGTGGCCCGGGTGTGCTCCCTGTTTCACGATGCGGGCAAGACCCTCAATCCCCAGTATTTTGGCGAAAACCAGCGTGACCGGGTCGATCCGCACGCGAGCCTTGATCCCCTGGAATCGGCGCGAATCATCAAGCAGCACGTCGACGACGGGGTGGATCTCGCGCTCAAACACCAACTGCCGCGCGCCGTCATTGACGTCATCCAACAACATCATGGCACGACGCTGGTCCGGTATTTCTATCAACGGGCGGTGGATCGATCCCGTCCGTCGTTTCCCTCCAAAGACATGGACGTGGACCGCTCCCTCCAGCTGGGCTCGGTGGCGCCCATTGTTCCCGAGCAGAATTTTCGCTATGACGGGCCAAAACCGCAGTTTAAGGAGAGCGCGATTATCTCCCTCGCTGACGGGGTCGAAGCCGCCGCGCGCTCCCTGCGGGAAGTCGGTCCGGATCAGCTTCACGCGTTGATCAATCACGTCGTGGAAGAACGGATCATCGATGGACAGCTCGATGCGGCTCCGCTCACCCTCGAGGAAATTACGCGCATCAAGAATAGTTTTCAATTTACGCTGCTCAACATGTTGCACGCCCGAGTCGCCTACCCCCCGCGGGAAAAGACGGTAAGCGAAGCCAATGGTTGAACCCGCTGCTCGTTCAAAAGCCACGGGAGCAGTTCCGGCGTTCGCGTCCCCGACCCGCGTGACCAGCGGAAAACCAGCCACCGCCCGGCAACCCACCCCCGCGCCGAAAGTCCGGTCCAATCGCGAGGTGACCATTGCCAATCACTACCCGCGCCTGAAATTCGATCGCCGGGGCGTGGTGCGCATGATTGCGACGCTCGAAGCGAATTTATCGATCTTGCGAATATCGGGCACGGCAATCCCGCCGGGCGAACTTTCGCTGGTCTTCCTGACGGACCACGCGCTGGCGCAGCTCCACGACGAGTTTCTGCAGGATCCCAGCCCCACGGATGTAGTTACATTTGAAGGCAACGCGGTCCACGGAGTCGCGGGCGAAATTTGTGTTTCGGTCGACGCGGCAATTCGCGAAACGCGCTCTGCGCCCAAATCTGACCCTCGCTTGCCGTCCCGAAAACCATCCTCCCGGGCCGGGCGGGGTTTCTCCGAGGAACTGACGCTATATCTCGTCCACGGCTGGCTGCATTTGGCCGGTTACGACGATCTCGTTCCCCGAAAGAAGCGCCTCATGCGGCAAGCGGAGGCCCGTGCGATGAAGTTGCTGCGGGACCACCGGGCCATCCCGCGTCTGGTCTGTCCAAACCTCGGAAAACTCGCCCGACCCACCGGGGTTACGCCCCCGCCACGCGATGTGCCCGAAGCGCGGGGGAACCTGGCCGGGAAGCGGTTGCGGCGCCTGACGACGAGGGTTCCCAGGGTGCCCCGATGACTTTGCCGCAAAAACCTTTGCCTGAACGGGGACGCTGCGCGACACTGCGGGTTCGCCTGAAATGCAGCACGATGTAACACCCGCGCCCTCGCGCCTCATCACGTTTCGCAACGCCTTTTTTGCGGGCGCGTTTCTGGTGGCGCCCTTGATCTTCACCGTTTGGGCGTTCAGCAAAATTATCGACGTGGTGGGAGGCACCTTCCGGCCGCTGTACGAAAATTACCTTCCGGGTTCGTTGCAGCGTCTCCCGTTCTTTTGGGACTTGGTGGCCACCGTCGCGGTCATCGTCTTTGTCACGCTACTGGGATATCTCTCGCAGTACGTTTTTGGAAAAATTTTCCTTGGGGTGATCGAGCGCGCGATCCAGCGCATCCCGGGAATCGGCGCGGTCTACAATTCCGTCAAACAGATCGTCGCCACCTTTGGCACGCAGAACCGGAATCTTTTCAGCAAGGTTGTGCTCGTCGAGTTCCCGCGCAAAGGCGTTTGGGCGCTGGGGTTTCTCACGAACAAGGCCCAAGGCGAAGCTCAGGCGCGAACGGCGGCCGAAGTCTGGACGGTGTTCATTCCCACCACCCCAAATCCCACCAGCGGCTTTCTGATCATGGTGCCCTTCGATGAAATTGTGGAACTGGACATGAGCGTGGGCGACGGAATGAAGATGATCATTTCGGGCGGCGCCATGGTGCCGCCCTGGACCGGCCCATCCGCGACTGTGCTCCGGGAAAAAGTCGGCTCCAGCTGAAGCCGAAGACGGGCTGCAATCCCGGGTTCCAGTCGTGCCAGCCCAACACCTCGAGACAGAAGCGTTCGTGCTGTCGAGTCGGCCCCCCCAGGAGAACTTCCAATCGTTCAACGTGTTCGCCGTCGAGCATGGCGCGCTGTTTGTGCTGCAAAGGATCAGCCGGAAGTCCGGAGCAGCCAGCGCAACGGCGTTGGATCTTTTCGATGAAGTCAGCCTCATCCTCGAGTCTTCCAATCAAGGCCGCACGTGGTTTGTCCGGGACAGCCGGATCGTGGCGCGTCACGTCGAGATCGGCCGGAACTACGAAACGCTACGCTTTGCATCCGCTTTCAGCACGCTGGTGGCGCGCAACCCTGTGCACGAGGATAGCCGGGGAGCCTTGGGTGAGTTGCTGCGCTCCGCCTTGGCCGCCTTCGGCGCGGGCCCCCGTCCCGACATCGTGTATTTCAAAAGTTTGTACCGATTTGCGCGGGATGAAGGGTATCCGTTGAAACAACAATGGTTTCCCACTTTGCCCGCGGTCGATCGGCAGGAAGCTGCGGCCCTGCTCAACCGGCCGCTCGCCGAACAGTCCGCCAGCCCCGCGTTGGTGGCGCGCCTCCAACGCCGCCTCGAAGAATACCTGCGGGGACACACGGAAATCCTTTTGGACGAAAGCCCTGGATCTTTGAAATGAGTGCCGGCTTCCGCGCGGGTTTTGTTTTCGGGCGAATGCTGGCTTTGCTGCGCTCTGGATGAATTTCGATCTCGATAAGCGCACCGTGGCGCTGAGCGTCGGCGAGTTCGCTGATTTCACGCTGGGGCCGCGCGATGGCACGGGCGCACCGCAGGGACTCTGGCGCGCGCAGCTGGGCACGCACTGGCACAACGAACTGAAGGCCCGCGCCACTGCCGAGCATGGAACGGCGGTCGAGTTCGAGATCCCAATCACCGGTCAGGTCTTTCACCGCGGCTGGACGTTCGCCCTCACGGGTCGAATCGACCAAGTCCTGCGCCACAACGGCAAGGTGACCCTGCGTGAAATCAAAAGCGTCACGCGTGAGTTGCCCGCCGACGAAACCGAGTTGCGCGCAGACTATCCGGAGTACTTCGTGCAGCTCGCCAGCTACGGCACGCTGGCGCGCATTGGCCAGCCGCTCGGCCCGGCGGCTGGCGGCCGAACCCTGGACTTGGGCGGGGATGACGTGTCGCGCAACGTGCCAGCCCGCGACGAACTGCGCACTGAACTCGTTTTTGTGGAGGTCGACAGCGGGCTCGCGCAAACGATTGCGCTCACCCCCGCGGACGACGCGCTTTTTCGCACGCGCCTGGAGGAAATCGCCCAATTTCTGGATCTGCGGGCGCGGGCCCGCGAACGCTTGCGGGGCCTCCGCTTTCGGCCGGCTTTCGCCGTGCCGCGGCCCGGCCAGGAAACCACGCAAGCGGAGCTCTCCCACTTGTTCGAGCGTCACCCGCTGGTACTTTTTGAAGCTCCCACCGGATTCGGGAAGACCGGCGTGCTGCTGGAGTTTGCCCTCGGCCAGCTTCGCTCCGGGCATTTTGATCGGGCCCTTTATCTTACGAGCAAATCCACCGGCCAACTCCAGGTCATGCGCACTCTCGTCGGAATGACGGCCATGCCTGCTCCCGGCGCCGTGAACGCCGCGCCGGGACCGGCCACCGCCGGCGTCGCCGCCTGGCATGTACGCAACAAGAGCGAACATTGCGTCAATCACACCTTCCACTGCGTTCGCGATAACTGCGCCTACCTCAAAGGCGCCGCGACGCGGTGGAGGCAAAGTGGACTCGCCCGCTTTTATCTCGATGAGCATCACGCGCGCGATCTCGACACGTTGCGCGCGGCCGGCCAGGACGCGCAGATCTGTCCGTACGAAATCACCCGCGCCACCCTCGCCTTCAACGACGTTTGGGTCGGGGACTACAATTACGTTTTTTCCCCGCGTAATCGCGGACTTTTCTTTGGTCAGCCGGGCTTCGATCCCGCCCGCACGCTGCTCCTGCTCGACGAGGCGCACAACCTGCCTTCCCGGGTGGCCGACGTCTATTCCCACGGCTTCTCCGCCGCGGAGGCGTTCGCGACCCGCGATGAGCTGCATCGGAATCGCGCGTCCGCCATGCTGGTCAGGGCGTGGGATCATTGGAGTCACTGTCTGCATCACCTGTGCGCCAAGGAGGCCCTCTCTCCCGCCGAGGAGGAAGACGTGAGGCACCTGCTGCGCGAAGTCGCCGCGGCGATTCCGTCAGCCGCGCTCGACTTTGCCGCCCTGCACCCGGTGACCGTGGAGCACCTCTGGCAGATCCCCTCGATGATGGAGGAACTCGACACCTCGCCGCTGCCGCGATTGTGGTGGTGTCCGCGCGACCGCGAGCTGGCGCTAACCTGCCTCGACGCGGCTTCGGCGATTGGAGCGACCTTGCGCGAATTCGGAGGTGTCGTCCTGGCCAGCGCCACCCTCACCCCGGTGGACGGTTTCGCGGCCGCCTGCGGTCTGGACGCGCCGCCGGAAATTCCGGTGGAACCCGCGCCGTCTGTGCCCGAGCGGCTGGGAACACTCACCAAACGGGATACGCGCAAGCTCTACAAACAACTGACGAGCGCCGCCGAACTCCTCCGGGTCGAGGAAGCGCGCGAGACCGCAAGCCCGGCGGTATTGCGCGCGCATACTCCCTGGCGAGACCACAGCTACGCGGTCGCATTCGATGCCCGGGTCGACACTACGTTTCAGCACCGGGCGCTACACTATACCACCACCGCCGCCACCGTCGCGGCGCTGCAGAACGCCGCGCGGGGCGTGGTTGCGGTCTTTTTTCCGTCCTACGCCTACGCGGACGCCCTGGCGCGCGAACTTGCAACCGTCGCCTCCGCGCTGCGGGTGGCCGTGCAGCCGAAACTGCGCGATCTCACGGCGCAATCGAACTGGATGGAGGAAGCGCTGCGGGGCGCCGACGCGCTCTTCCTTGTGCTTGGATCCAGCTTCGCCGAAAGCATCGACGCGTTGGGCGGTCGCATTTCCCACGCGATGGTGGTTGGACCGGCGCTGCCGGAAGTGAACGCGGTCCAACGCGCCCGACTGGCGGACGCTGCCCATGCCGGCTTGACGCGTGAGGCCGCGTTCCGCCGCGTTTACCAGGTTCCGGGCATGATGAAAGTGAACCAAGCGCTGGGCCGCTTGGTGCGAGCACCCGGCCAAAAGGCCCGCATCCTTCTTCATTGCCGGCGCTTCCTGGAGCCCGGCTACCAACGACTGCTTGCGCAGGAATATCGGTCGGGAACCAACGTCGTGGACGATGTCGCACTCGCGACTTGGCTGAGCGCCGACGCGCCGGTCCTTCCCGCGCCGGATTCCAACCCCGGACAGTGAACGGCCTCGCCTGCTATTTTGCGCCGGGTGGATAAATCGTTCGGCCGGAACCCGCTTTGCGGAGCACGGAGTCAAGCGACGCCACGAACTCGTGGCTCTCCGTATTTTCCCATGCCCATGTCTTCCCGGCGACAAAGACGCGAACGGCCTTGTTGGGCACGGGAACCGGAACGGCCGCCTCGACTTCCTGAATCATCTGCACACCGGGGCCAAGTTCGCGGCTAAGTTGCGCGAGAATCCAAATCTCCTCCTTGAATTCGATCACTCGCTCCACCCGGAACCTCCAGCCTCCGTCCGGCACGGTCACGCGCAGGGCAAAAGACGCCGGCTCAGCCTCGTCCGGCGGCAGGGACAACGGCTTGGAACAGGCTGACCAAGCGAACGCGGCCAGGACTCCCAGCGCAGCGCAGCCGGCGAATTTGAGAGGGATCTTCATGGCCTGATACTAACTGCGAAGACCTCCTTTGGGCAACCGTCAGTTCCCAAGTCCTGCTCCCTCGCCGGGTGAGCCGGGCCGTAGGCGCACCGGAAAATCTCGTAATTTCAACCCCGGCCGGAACCTCGCCATCCACTCCGAGTATTTCCCGCTGATCCCTTGTCTTTGGCGGTTCACAATCTAGGGTTCCGATCCTTAATTCATGCGTTTGTCCGTTTTCTTTTGGAGCATTTTTGCGGCCGTTGTATCCCATGCGGCGATTACCCCTGAGGCGGAGCGAACTCCCCTCACCGCCAAAGAAATTGCGCAAGGATTCCGCGAACATGTGATCCTGGCGCGACCTCGCGCCGACCGCAAAGCCCGCGCGGACGCGGATGAAGCGCGGGCTGGATTCCGGGTGCGCGAAAAAATTCGCCGGATGGGCGATCTGCGCATCATCGATCTCGACCCTTCTGACAACGCCCACGCCGCGATTTCACGGCTAAAGGCCTCCGGCCATTACGATTACGTCGAACCCGATTTCCTGCGCCACATTACCCTGACGCCGAATGATCCGAGCTTCACGGATGGTTCGCTGTGGGGTCTGAGCAACAGTGGCGCCACCAACAATGGCGTGGCGGGCGCGGACATCAAGGCAGTCGCGGGCTGGGATATTATTCGGGGGGCTCCGAACGTCGTCGTCGCCATCGTGGATACAGGGGTGAATTTGAACCATCAGGATCTGGTGGGAAATCTTTGGACCAATCCCGCGCCCACGTTTGGGGATCTGAACGGCGCCCGTTTCATCAACGGCGGCGTTAGCGGCATCCCGACCGATGATAACGGCCACGGCACCCACGTCGCCGGCACGATTGGCGCTACGGGGGACAATAACCTGGCCACCACGGGCGTGGCGTGGCGGGTGAAGATCATGGCCATCAAAGTCTTTCCCGCCAACGGCACCGGCTTGCTCTCCGACGTGGTCAAAGGGATCAACTACGCGGTCGAGCATGGCGCGCAGATCATTAACGCCAGCTACGGCGAGTCGGGGGGCTTCGGTTTCTCCCAAAGCGAAAGGGATGCGATCGCCGCGGCGAGGGAAGCGGGCGTGATCGTGGTCGCGGCCGCCGGAAACGCGGGCGCGAACATGGAAATCACG
>JBEENF010000112.1:0-9492 GCA_041192325.1 Verrucomicrobiota bacterium | reverse complement strand
CTGACACGTGCGGTATAAGTTCCCGGGGCAAGTGTTGCCATGACCGCGGCGTCGCGGCTGCCGGCGGGAAATTGAAAAGCGCCGAGTCGCGCAAAACTCAGCGAGAGCTGCGCGCCATCGCCGGACCAATCGTTGTTCTCCGCGACGATCCGGCCCTCACCGTCGAGGATTGCGAGGGCGGGGTCAGCGAGATAGCCTGCCACGCCGTAGTCGGCCAACGCTGGCCCGACGGCGCGGACGATCACATTTTTCGGAGTTGAACCGCCAATTACCAAGCCGGCAATCAGCACCCCCGCGCCTGTGCCGACGTTCCCCCGCGTGGAAATATTCGCGAGCAGCGTCTCGGGAGCGGTGGTCAGCGCCGCGACGTTGATCGTGGCCACGTTGCTCGTCACGGAACCGAAGGCATTCGTGACCGTCACCGTGTAACTGCCGGAGTCCGCCGGCTGGACAGAACCGATGGTGTAGGTCGGGCCGGAGGCGAGCCGGAAGGGCTCGGCGGTGGTTGAGCCGACCGCGCGAAAAGTCCACGCGTAGGTGAGAGGCTCCGGGCCGACCGCCCCGACATTAAGGGTATAACTCCCGGTGGTTTGAAGCGAAGCGCTCGTGGGCTGCGCCACAATGGAAGGCGAGGCGACCGCGGCGGCGATTTCGTAGAGCGACCGGGCGCCAGTGATATCGTCGATCTGCAGCACTTCCACGTTGCTGATCGCGCTGTTCATGATCGCGGTCACGCTCTGCACCGGCACGGCTTCGTCCGGGTGATTGAGACCGAGGACATGGCCGAACTCATGCAAAGCGACGCGCCGCAAATCCATGACACTGGAGCGGCGGAGCGGGCCCCGATAGGAATCCCACGTGCGGTTGCTATTGAAAAGCACGTCGGCCTCGGTGGTGTTGCGGGTGTTGCGGAACGTGATGGTGACCGCCAGTACACCGCTGCCCCACGCCGTGCCGTAAACATCGGGGCTGAAGAAGACATTGTTCAGCCGGTTGCCTTGATTCTGCGCCGCGCTCGAGTCTTTTACGGCGGTCAGGCGGCTGCGCAAAATTTGGGAGTTCCAGTCCTGCATCGCCGACTCTGCCACGTCGTTCCAACCGGAGGCGCCATCGCTCAGCGCAGCAGCGGGAGCGCCGAGTTGCAGTTGCATCACAACGTCGCCGGCGGGCCAGACGCGGCCGGATGTGGAAAAACCCCGGGCGAGACTGCCGATAGCCAACGCGCTGCCGAGCGCCAGCACTCCACGCCAGAGGGCGATCACGCGGGACATGGGAGCATTAGCGCTGATTGGCGCGGCGCGGCGTCGGCCGGCGCACTTCGCCCGCGATGCGCGACTCGAAATCCTCCGGCCTCATCGCGCGAGACAGGACGGCGCGAGTGGGTAGCGCAGCGGGCACGCGCTCATCGCTGAGCGGTTGGACGACCTCCGCCACATCCGTGAGCGGAACATGGTTTTCGCGGGCGACATAGTCCTGCCCGGTCCCTTGATCCCGCGCCACGTGGTACCTGCCATGCATGATGCGTACGAGCGGACAGAATTGCGCGCCGTTCTGCTGCACAAAAAGAATGCTGCGCTCCCCCACGTTGAAATGAGGCATGCCGCCCACCTCCAGCGTGTCTTCCCCGACCGTACCACCGAGAAATTCCAGGACCGTCTCCTTCTGATCAGGCCCCTTGAGGGTTCGATCCACCTGAAAGGTGACGAAAGTCTTGATCAGGGTGCTCCCACCCGGACCTTCGACCCGTCGGGCCTGCACCGCCGTCACCCGGCCCCGATAAATTGCGTCCGCCTCCTCAACCAGTTCGGGAAAAGTCGGCGGTTCCACCGTCGTCGCGCGCGCGAGGCCGCCGGCGATGAAGAGCAGAAGAACGCGAAAAAGCGGCATGGGTCAGGAGACAGTCGAACGGAGGGAGCGCAACTGTCCCGACGGGTTCGACGTAAAATTCCGCCGATGGTTTCAAACCTGCGCGCGGCGCCCCCATGCTGCAACGATTTGCCGAATTGTTTCCTCCAGCGACTGCGTGATATCCCACGCCGGGTAGTGCGCCCGCATTTTTCGCAGGTCACTGTAATAGCAGATATGGTCGCCCGCCCGATTCTCCTCCACGTAGGTGTGGACTTGCGCCCGCCCGGAGAATTTTTCGGCGAGGCGGAAGGCCTCGAGGATGGAGCAGGAGTTGGCTTTGCCGCCGCCCAGGTTGTAAACCTCGCCGGCCCGGGGACTGGCCACAAACGCCGCCATGAAGCGCGCGACGTCCAGCGAGTGAATGTTGTCGCGGACCTGTTTTCCCTTGTAGCCGAAAACCTTGTACTCCCGTCCCTCGAGATTGCATTTCACGAGATAGCTGAGGAATCCGTGCAACTCGACCCCACTGTGATTGGGTCCCGTCAGGCAGCCCCCGCGGAGCGCGCAGGTCGGCAAATTGAAATAGCGGCCGTATTCCTGAACCATCACATCGGCGGCGACTTTAGACGCGCCGAATAACGAGTGCTTGGACTGGTCGATCGTAAACGCTTCGGCGATGCCGTGAGCGTAGGCCGGGTCGGCATAGTCCCAGCGCGTGGCGAGTTCCTGCAGCGCAATGCGGTTGGGGGCGTCGCCGTAAACCTTGTTGGTGCTCATGTGCACGAACGGGGATTCGGGCGCGGCCTGGCGTGCGGCCTCAAGGAGGTTGAGGGTGCCAACCGCATTGGTGTCGAAATCGTCGAAGGGGATGGCGGCGGCGCGATCGTGGGAAGGCTGCGCGGCCGTGTGGACAATTACCCCCGGCTTGAGCTCGCGGATGAGCGCCAGAACCCCTGCGCGATCCCGAATATCGAGCTCATGGTGAACAAACCCCGGCAGATCCCGCGCGAGCCGGGCTTGGTTCCAACGGGTGTCCCCCTGGGCGCCAAAAAAAACCGCGCGCTGGTTGTTGTCCACGCCGTGGACGCGGTAACCCAGTTCCCGCGCAAAGTAGACGCAAACTTCCGAACCGATGAGGCCGGACGAGCCGGTAACGAGGAGCGTTTTTGACATCGAGGAGAAGGCTTTTTTTGGATGCCGGACCGGCTGGCTGCCACCGTCATCGGCGTGGGGAAGAGAACCCCGCCATCGCCACCCGGCGCAAGCTCGTTGATGCGAGCGGATGGCGGCGCAGCGCCGGAAAACTCCCCCTCGCTCAATGCCGGCCCGGATGATCAAAAGCCATGCCGGGCGGATTAACGGGAATATCGTACACCGCTTCGCCGGCTTGAATGCGTTTCGCATACTCCGGCCAGTGGTAGTCGACCAACCTCAAATAGCGCCAACCGGAGATCGTCGCGATCAAAGCGAGACCGCAGGCGAAGTAAGTGGCGGGCCTCACCCAGTGGGCGCCTGACCATCCGCTGATTAAAAGCCACGCCACAAAAAGCTTCGGGAGGAAAAGATAACGATCCCCATTGCTGAGGCTGTTGAACGCGCTGAGGTCGGCGCGGGCGCGGTAGAGAGTGGCCGCCAAGAGGAAGACGGCGCAGCCAGCAAGCATGCGGCGAAGCTCGCGCTGCGGCCCGCTCCTGCAGGCCGCCCACCCGAGTAACAGGAGCGCGGCAATCCCGAGCGCGAGGTGAACCGAAGGTGGCAGGCGCTCAGCCCACGCCGCCGGCAGGGTGAGCGCTGCGACCAGCCGCAGGCCAATGAACGCCAGAACAGAATCAACGCTCAGTTGACCCTCGACCGCGGCGGCGTCCGACGCCTGCGTCAGCGCGGATATCTGAATGGCGGCGCCGGTGGCGATGAGGAGCATTAGAAAAAGACTCGCACGGGTTCGGCGCTGCCAGGCGCGCCAGAAAAACAGCGGGCTGAAAAGAATGGAGTAGATCCCCGTTAATCCACACGCCACCGCCACGATGCCATCCGACGCGTGCTGGCGCGGGCTGGTGGCGTCGCGCGCGAGCAGCAGCCAGACCAAGCCCAGCGCCGTGAGCCATTGCAGGTTGGTCAGATTGCCGAAGACCTCGCCCGAATGGGGCAGCAAAGCTATGGCCAGGAAGCAGGCGGCCCGATGAGGCAGTTCGATCCGGGGCGAATAAAGCGCGAAACCAATGGCAAGTATCGTGACGATGCTCGCGATAAAATACGCCGTCGGGATCCAGTGGATATCCAACCCCGAACTCACGGCCGCCACCAGTCTGGGGAGCAGGAGATGATAGCCGCCGTACGGGCTGGTCAACGTCCCGCTCCACGTATCCGCCTGGAGCAAAAAAATCGGGCCATCCTCCGCCCAAAGCTGGGGTTGGAGAAACATTTCCGGACGTCGGCCAAAGAGCGTGAGCAGAACAAAGCAGGCACAGATTGTTGCTGCCACACCAGGACGGTCCGGCGAAAGGCGTGGCAATTTCCGTGGCTCCGCCCAAGGCGGCAGGAACCTTTGTAAGGCATGCCGTGGGGACGAGTCGGTGCTTGGGCGCGGGTGAGTCTCGCCGGCCGGGTGGTCCGTTCGCCCCGGCCCGCGCGACTTGCCACCGGTGATTCGCGGCAGGAGGAGGAGGCCGGCCGCGAGTCCGAGCAGAACGCCGCCGCCATGGAACCAGGCGCCCATCGCGATGAGCGTCGACGCCGCGTGGGCGAGAGGCGTGTCCGTGCCTGGTTGGGTGAAGGCCAGCCAGTCTGGTCCTTCGTTGTTAACCTCCAAGTGGTAGGCGCCAGGCGGGGCGAGGAAATTAACGCGTTTCCAGCGCGGCACGGAGGTGCGGAAATCCCCGAGCGGCTCGAACGCCCTGCCCGTTTCACTCAACAGCCGGATCCGCCCACTCGCGCGGGAACCCGCGGACACGAACAACGTGACGCGGGCGTGCGGGGTGATGAACGCCTCGCTGCGGAACAGCGCCGGACCCGGGCCCGCGGCAATCCACGCCGATCGTCCGGGCGCCGGCCCCGGTACCGCCGTTTCCCGGTAGGGAGTGAATCCGCTGGAGCGAGGGTCGGGCGCGAGCGGAATCGGCGGAGTGACGCTCGCAGGCAGGATCGAACGAATCGCCGGCTCATTTAGAATTCTAGCGAGACGCGGCGCATCGGGGTAGGGCAGTTCATTCCAAGCCGTCTTGGTAAAAAAGGCGGGATCACGATCGACGACGTAGGCGCGAACCGTGGCGATGCGTGCGGTGTTGATCGCGGGCAGAGCCGACAGCGTATTGGATTCCGTCGCGCTCGATTGAACCCACAGTCCGCTCAGGCAAAAAGCTCCCCACACCACGGCGGCTGCTTTCCATCGCTGGCGGAGCATGGGGCTGGCGGATTGCGTGGCGAGGCAGGCAAGCGTCAGAATGTTAATGACCACGCCCATGGCCAAGGTGTCGGTATAACGGGACGTATAGCCGTCGAAGCTCGACCCGCGCGCGTAGGCGATCGCCATGGTCTGGAGCACTTGCCAGGCGGCCGCCGCAAGCAGGGTCAGTGCCACCGGTCCGGTCACGCTGCGGCGGAGGTAATGCCACAGGATCGCAAGCGGAGGAATCAAGCCTAGCACTGCCGGCCATGGGATGCCGGCCACGCTCACCGGCCAGGCAAGCTGATGCAGCCAGGAATTGAGCCACCCGCCCAGTGAATGGGCCTTTAGTTCGGCGTGTCCCGGCACCTCGGTTTTGAGGAGCCAGCCGGTCGCCGTTAGAGCGCAGTTGGTGGCAAGAACGTACCCATCGTCGCGCGTAAACTTTCGATCGCGAAGCCCGCGCAGCACGGTGACGGATATAATCGCGACCGCGGAAAGGAGACCGGACGCCATCGAAAACAACGCGGCGAGACCGGCGATGGGCGCGAGCCACCATGCCTTGGAGCGTGGCCGGGCCAGGAGCGTGCCGGCCAGGTGCAGCAGGGAAAAGAGCAGGAGAAAATAGAACTGTGACTGAAATCCGGACAGCGTGTTTTCCCACGAGACATTCATGCCGAAGAACAACGCGATTACGCCGCCGCAGGCGGCCGCGGCGGCGAGCGGCAGGGCATGGAGGGCAAAAGCAAGGAGGAGCACGGCGACGCTGGTGTGCAGCACGGCATTGGCCACCACCTGCACGCGTGCGTTCCACTGGCGGTCATTGGCTTCGAAAATCCCGAGCCCAAACACCCGCGTGAAGAACGTGCGGTGTTCGTTGTGCGGCTGCAGCAAGTCCGCGAAAGTGAGTTCCCCCTGCAGGTAGGGCCGGTAAAGGTTGTTCCCTTCGGCGTCCCATTGATCCCAATACGGGAGCTCGCTGCCGTAGTTTTCGATCATCCCGAGCTTCGCGCCGAGTACGAACGCCATCACCGCGGCGACCAGCATCCACCTCGCCGCCGCCGTTTTGCTGAAGGATAACACGGGATAAGTTTCCGGAACCGGGGCCGGCAGCCGTTGCCGGGCGCTCCGCGCTCACGAGGCGCGTTCGGCCACGACGAGGAATTGCTTGCCGAATGCCCGCCAAAGGAAAGGCAGGCGCAGATAGAGGCGCACGAAGCCCATCGGGTAGGCTGGCTGGTTGATCGTCGTGTACGGGAGAAAACGCGGGATCGCCTGGCACACGCGGTATCCGTTGTTCGCGAGCGCCTCCGCCAAGGAGGCTTCGGTGAGACAAAGAAAATGATCCCAGAAATCCCAGTAGGCGCCCTGAACGTACTTGATGTTCGGTCCCACCGCAATGAGCCGTCCACCCGGTTTGAGGCAGCGCCACGCCTCGAGCAGCGTGAGTTTAAGCGCCAGCTTGTCCGGCAGGTGCTCGAAGAAATTACTCGTGAAGACGACATCGAGGGAGGCGTCGGGCAAGTCCCACCGAGCCGAACAATCCTGGAAAAGGAATTTTACCCCGGGGGCGAGGTGGTCGGTCGCTTTTGGATTGAGGTCCATCGCGTAGCGCTCACGCGCGCGAACCCGATTGATGAATTCGCCGTAGCCGCAGCCCAGATCCAAAACCGCGGCCCCGGCTGGAATCATCGCCTGAAAAAAATTGTCCACCAAAGTGGCCCAGAGTTGCTCGCGATAGGCGACGCGTTCCTGACGGAACCGGCGTTCGTAGATGGCTTGAAGTTCGCGGGGGTCCTTGACGCTGACGGTCATGTGGGGCGGGAATTTACGACGGCGATGCCGAAGTGCTACAGAAAACCGGCGGATTGTGCGTCACCCGGCGGGAAGATTCGAACCGGTGGCTTGCGGCCTGGCGCTGTGCCAGGTCGGCGCGCGCGTTCCGGGGGGACGGCTGGGGCGCAGCAGCATGAAGGCTCCCAGTAGAAACGCGCCACTGAGGCCAAGGAGGAACGGACCGCCCTGCAGCGATTTCAGCGCGAGGGCCGAAAGGTTCCCTTGCGTCACCGGTTGAGTAAACGCGAACCATCCCGCCCCGGTGTATTCCACTTCCAGCCGGCACCGGCCGGTGACCGGTGGGAAATTCACCCGCTTCCATCGCGGCGACGTGGCCACTGGACCGAGCGGACGATGCACGTGTCCCTGCGCGTCGATGAGCCGGAGATCGGCGGTGCCGGAAATTTCTCCAGCAATGAAGATGCTGAGGCGCCGGAGATCGACGCCAAACTCGGTGGAGACGAAACGGGCGTTCGTCCCAGCGGCCGCCCACCAGGCGTTCAGGTCTTGGGGCGCGGGCCCGGCGGCGCGAAGGTTGGCGTAGGCGCCAAAGCCGCGCGTGGCTGACGCGTCCACGGAAAAAACGGGTGGCGGCCGGACTGACGCGGGCTGCAGCGCGCGAATCGACGGGGTGTCGAGCAACTGAGCGAGATAGGCCGCGGACGGGTAGGGCAGTTCGTCCCACGGTTCTTTTTTAAAGAACGCTGGATCGCGGTTCGCGAGATAACGCCGGACCGAGACGATGCGCGCTTCGTTCACCGCGGGAAAGACCTGCAGACTGTTGCGCTGCGTTTCCCCCGCCTGGCGAGATTGGCCCCAAACTCCGACAACCATGAACGCGACGGTCAATACCAGCCAGCCGACTCGGGCCCGCGTCTGCCGGGCGGTCACGGCGAGGTAGGCGAGCGCAAGCGCGCCGATCACCTGTCCGATCGCGAGAATGTCGGTATAACGCGAGGCGTAGCCGTGACCCTCCGCGCCCCGGGCATATGCGATGGCTGCGGCTTGCAGGCAGAACCACGCGCAGCCGCCCAGGAGCGCCAAAGCCACGGGGCCGTCGATCTGTTTCCGGCCATAAGCCACCGCGGTGGCAAGGGGGGCAACCAGCCCAAGGGGCGCCGCCCAAAGCGAAACGATGGGCCAGGAAAACTGGTGCAACCAGGCATCGAGCCAGACGGCGGGAGACCCCGCCTTGAGCGCTGCATGGCCGGCCACGTCAACGCGGAGCAGCCAGCCCGCGATAATGAGCAGCGCATTGCCTACCACGACGTAAGCGTCGCCGGAGGAAAATCGCCGATCCCGCAGCGCCCGAATCGCCATTGCCGCGAGAATCGCAACCGCAGAGAGCACGCCCGAAGCCATCGAAAATAGCGCCGCCATCCCGGCGAGCGGAGCGACCCACCAAATCCAGGAGCGGGGCCGCGCGAGGAGGGTGGCGCCTACATGCAGCGTGGAGAACAGCAGCACGAAGTAGAACTGGGACTGAAAACCAACGAGCGTGTTTTCCCATGAAACGGGAGAGCCGAACGCCAGCGCCAGAAAACCCGTGAACGGAATAACCGCGAGCGGGGGCAGGGCGTGCCAGACCAGGCCGAGCAGCAAGAGCGCGATGCTGGCATGGAGCAGCGCATTGGCCACGAGTTGAATCCGGCCGTCCCACTGGCGATCGCCGGCCTCGAGCAGAAGCAAGGCGAGCAATCGGGTAAAGAGGGGCCGATGTTCGTTGTGGGGAGCAAACAAATCGGCGGCGGGGAGGGTGCCCTCGACGTAAGGGCGGAAGAGCCGGGCGCCCTCGGCGTCCCATTGATCCCAATACGGGAGATCGCTGCCGTAACGATCGATCAAACCGAATTTGGCCCCGAGAATGGCGGTCAGCAGCGAGAGGAACAACGCCGCGCGGCCCCACCAGCGTGAGCGGTTGTCAATGGGAGCACTCACGCGGGCAGGCGGACGCGCATGGGGCCGGGGCTCAGGATGTCCGTGCCCCGCTCATGCCGGCGAGGAAGCCACCGCGAGCAGATGATAGTAGAGCGGGGTCCCTTCGACCGTCGGCAGGGGATGGAGCGTATGAAAACCGATTTCCACCCGGGGGTAAAACTGGCGCAGCAGCGACGCAAGGCTCCAGCGCGTAAAGAAATTTTTGTGATCGGCCTCGAGCATGTGCCAGGGCACGGCAAGCCGGGGGGACAAATAACTGAGCAGTTCGCAATTGGGCACGGAAATGATGAGCTGGCGTGGCGCGACCCGGCGAACCTCCGCGAGGAAAGCGAGAGGATCCTCGATGTGTTCGAGCACCTCGATGCACAACGCCGTGTCGAACGAAGCGTCCGCGAAAGGCAGGGTCTTCCCGTCGACCTGGCGATGCGGCAAAGCCAGTCGCGTGAGCTCAGCGCAGTCGGCGGGCTTCACTTCGGCCCCCATCCAAT
>JBEENF010000111.1:0-9530 GCA_041192325.1 Verrucomicrobiota bacterium | reverse complement strand
TTGGGCGGCTGACGCGAGAAAGCGCCGCACGACCGGAGACGCATCAGCGCGGGCGAGCTCCGTGAAGGTCGTCAGCAAGGCGGGCGTGGGATTGCGGTCTTCGCAGGTCAGCTGGATCGTCCAACCCCGCACGTGGGCCGACGGATTTTTCAGAAATTGGAGCGCGGTCGCTTCGCTGAGCCCGCGTGTCACGTGCAGCGCCCAGAGCGCCCGGAGCTGTCGCGTCGGGTCGGAATTTTCCCGCACGATTTTGATCAAGGCCGCATGGACCGCAGGATCGGGCCGCAGCTGCGCGCGTTCCTGCAACAACAGCCGGGCGCGGCGGACATGCCACTCGTTGGGATGCAGTTGGAGCGCCACCAGTTCGACGTTCGACCACTGGCTGAGATCGACCAGGACAGGCTTCGGATCGCCATAGCGGTATTTGTAGATGCGGCCGTTGGTGCGATCGTGCGGCTGCTGTTGGTGACAGGCGCGCGCGTCGTACCAATCGCTGCCGAACAGCGAACCGTCCGGACCGGTTTCAAGGCGCAGGCCGCGAAACCACGCGTCGTTGGCCTGCATGAAATCCGGCGCGTGATGTCCGATGTATCCCGAACCGGCGGGCTCCAGCGTGTCGCGATTGATCCGGCTCCCGAGCACATTGTGCGACAGGAGCATGCCGCGATACTCCGCGGGAAAATTATCACCGAGATAGATGAGCGTGCCGGCGTGCGCATGCCCGCCCCCCGCCGCATCGGTGCCCCCGGCTTGAAAGCGCGCGTCCGACCATTTCACGCCGCGGTCATAGTGGAAGTGGTCCGCGATGGTCTTGATGTCCTCGTAGACGTAAGGGTTGAAATGCGGGCCGGACTGCCGCTGGTAATTGCCGCCCTGGATCACGTGCCAGAGGTGAGGAATAACACACGCGGTCACGAACGAGTCGCCGACGTCGTTGAAGTCGAGACCCCACTGGTTGCTCATGCCCTCGCTGAAAATCTCGAAGATTTTCTTCGTGGGGTGATAGCGCCAGACGCACGCGTTGAGCGGCGTGCGGTCCGCGTCGCGCGCGCCCGGTCGGCCCACGTTGGAGTGCGTGAACACTCCCTGATTGCCGTAGAGCCAGCCATCCGGTCCCCAAACAAAACTGTTCAACGTTTCGTGGGTGTCGTCGTGGCCCCACCCATCGAGAATGACCTGCGGGGCGCCGTCGGGTACGTCGTCGCGATTCTTGTCCGGGATAAACAGCAAATACGGCGGGCTGCCGACCCAGACCCCGCCGTGCCCGACCGCGATGCCGCTCGCGAAGTTGAGCCGGTCATAGAAAACCTTCTGCCGGTCGAAGCGCCCGTCGCCGTCGGAATCCTCGAAGATCACGATGCGATCGCGGCCATACGGCGACCATTCGGGATAGGCGTAATTCTCCACGACCCACAGTCGGCCGCGTTCGTCGATCGTGAACGCGATCGGCTGGTGCACATCGGGCTCGGCGGCGAAAACGGTCGCGTGAAAACCGGGCGGCAGCGTCATGGCCCGGGCGGCGGCGACCGGGGTGAGTCCCGTGCCCGCGGCGACGGGAAAGTCTCCCTGCGCCCATGCCCCCGCGCAACTGGCGAACAGCCCCACGACGCCGAGACGGATCCGGTTCATTTTGCCCCGGACGTTTGCTCGGACAGCAGGACGGCAGTGCCGCGCTTGTTACCCACGACGATGTCCGGCCGGCCGTCGCCATTGATGTCGGCGGCCATCACCTGCGTGCCGACACCCGTGTTATCGTTGAGGATTTGGGGCACGTAGCTGGCGGTGTGGTTGGGCCCGCGCCGAAGCAGGAACGCGCAGACAACCGGCGCCCCGTTCGCGTCAACATCGCCTTTGGGTCCGTGGGCCCACCAGCGTTTACCGGTCAAAATGTCGGGCAATCCGTCGCCGTCGAAGTCGGCCAGCGTGATTGCGTGAAGTTGCGCGAATTGCACGCCATGGAGCGATTGGTCGGCCTTTTCGGGCAAAATCACGTGCTCCTTGAACGAGATTTCGCCACCGGCGCCGCGGGTCTGTTCAAACCACGACAGCCCGTAGCCATGCGCTTTCTTGCCCGTGATGACGTCGGGCAGGCCGTCGCCGTTGACGTCCAGGGCAAACATCTGGGCGCCGCCCTCGGGACAAAAGGGAAACTTGTGTTGCTTCCAAATCGGGTCGCCGGCCAGCGAGGCGGGTTGTTCCCACCAGCCGTCTTTTTCCAGGACATCGTTCAGCCCGTCCCCGTTCACGTCGCCAAAACCCAGTCCGTGGGTGTAGCGCTGCCAGTTCATCGGCGGAGAAATGGCGCGAAACGTCCACGGGCGCACCGGGTCGCGCGGATCCATGATCGCGAAGCCGAGGCGGCCGCCGCTCATGCACACGAGCGCGGGAGGGCCCTTCGCAAAAAGCTGCCCGAACGTGGGCGACTCGTTGTCCACCGGGAGCACCACCACGTGACGCCGCCACGCGCCGCCCTTCGCGCCGGGATTGGCGAACCAGGAGGCGTCCACGCCAGGAAAGCCGATGACAAAAATATCGGTCCAACCGTCGGCGTTGAAATCGTGGGTGAACGCCAGAAAATTGTCGGAGTATTTGAGGGGGTCGAACGGCGCCGCGGGGTAGAACTCGTGACGACGCTTGAACTCGGGTCCTTTGTACCAATAGGGGCCGGACACGACGTCCATCTGCCCATCCTGGTTGAAGTCGCCGAACGCGGCGCCTTCAGAGAAGAACTGGTCGTTGAGTTGAATCTTGCGATATCCTGGCGCGGAAGGAGCGGCGGCGAAAGCGGCTCCGAGAACAAGAGGCAGCAAGCCGAAGAGGCGAAGGGATCGTTGCATGGAAAGGGGATGAGCCAGACGCGAGGAGAAGTCGGGGTTTCGCCGCCGAGGGCGCGGTTTCGTCAGGCAACCAGCCCGCGGGGATTGACGCAATAAGACAGAAGAAAAATTCCAGCCCGCGCGGCGCTCACGTCTAGAAAGCCGTTGTCCTCGGGCGCCCCACGCCATCACGCTCCGGGGATGCGCATTGCCGTACTCGCCGACACGCACGACCGCTATCCCAAGACCCTGCCGGCGCGCCTGCGGGAAGCCGACGAGATCTGGCATTTGGGTGATGTTTGCGCGCCCGAGACGCTGGTGGAATTCGAGCGGCTGAAGCTCCCCCTGCGCGTGGTGCAGGGAAACTGCGACGCCCACCCGTGGCCGCTGGCGCTGGACCTGGTCTGCGGAGGGGTGCGCTTCCACCTCACACATATTCCGCCGCGGCGCGGGCCGCGGCGCGCGCAGGTGATCCTGCATGGTCATACTCACGTGTCGCGGGACGAAACAGATCCGGCGGGCGTCCGCTGGCTCAACCCCGGGTGTATCACCCGTCCGAACCGCGGCAGCCCGGCGAGTTATGCCTGGCTCACGATCGAGGCGCAGCAGGTGAAATGGGAGCTCGTCGGCATTTAATGGCACGGCGGTGAATCGGAAGCGCTGGCCAAATGTCATCAGTGGGGTGCGCGTGGCGTTAATGCCCGCGGTGCTTGCGATCGCCCTGGCGGGATCGCGAGGCTGGTTCATCGCGCTCCTGGCGGCGGCGCTGCTGACCGATGCCTTGGACGGATTTTTGGCCCGCCGGTGGAACGCGCATACCGCTCTCGGGCGCAAACTCGACAGCGTGGCGGACTATCTGACGATGATCACGGGGATTGCCGGCATCTCGCTGCTGTGGCCGGACATCATGCGCCGTGAGCTGCCCTGGGTGGTCGTGGGTCTCGCGTCATTTTTTGCGGTGGTGGTTTATGGTTTTGTGCGCCTGGGACGGGCGCCTTTCTACCACACGTGGGCTTCCAAGATTGCCGCGGTGGCAACTGCGTTCTCGCTGATTCCGCTGCTCGCTGGCTGGTCGGCGACGCCGTTTCACGTGATGATGGCACTCCAGGTCCTCGTCGGAGTGGAGGAGATGGCCATCGCGTTTGTCTTGCCCGCGCATACGGGTGAAATCCCAGGCATCTGGCATGCCCTGCGCCTGCAACGCATGCGCCCGGCGGCGCGGGTCCTCCGCGCGGATTAAGCCGCCGTGGCATCGGCGAGGTTCCTGGGGCAAACGCTGCGGCGAGATTGACTCGCGCAGGTCCGTCGCAAGCCTCGCCATCGACGATGAGCTCGGAACGGCAGGAGGAACTTTTCGGTTTGTTTTCACCCGCGGCCGGAGTGCACAAAGCTCCTCCCGCGCCGTCACCTGCTCACGTCGCCGGAGCGCTCGTGTTTCAGCGCAGCGCACGCGCGCGTAATTACCGGCTGACGTTGCGGCGCGACGGCACCGCAGTGGCGACGATTCCCGCGCGGGGTTCGGAGCGCGAGGCGCAACGATTCGTCGCGCAGCATCAGGAATGGCTGGCCCGCGCGCGGGAACGACAACGCCAGCGGCCCCGGGGGGAGGAGGTCTGGGCGCCGGGCACGCGGGTGCTTTGGCGGGGCGAATTGACGGAGGTGCGAATCGCTGCAGCCGGCGAGCGCCCGCACGTCTGCCTCGCCGCCGATGTGTTTCGCGTCGCCCGGCTTGAAGGCGACCTCCGGCCGACCTTGGAGGCGCACTTCGCGCGTCGCGCCAAGATCGAGTTGCCCGCGCGCACTTGGGAACTGGCCGCCGTCACGGGCGTGGATGTAAAGCACGTCACGGTGCGGAATCAGCGGTCACGGTGGGGTTCGTGTTCCGCTAATGGAACCATTTCATTGAACTGGCGCCTCGTGCAGACGCCGGAATCAGTTCGCGACTACATTATCTACCACGAATTGATGCACCTGCGGGAGATGAACCACTCGGAGCGGTTCTGGGCGCGGGTGGAGGAAGTTTGTCCGCAATGGCGCGATGCCGAGCGCTGGATCAAGCGCAATGGCGCCTTGGTCGGACTCTGAACGTAGCGAACCACCCGACCGCGCGACCTTCAGCTGGCCCACGAAGGCTACCGCCAGTCGATCAACTCGACTTCGAAGATGAGCGTGGCCTTGGGCGGGATGGTGGGGCGCCGGCCTTTCTCGCCGTAAGCGAGCCAGTGCGGAACGATCAGCGTGCGCTTCTCTCCCTTGTGCATAGTTCGAAAAGCCTCGTCCCATCCGGCAATCACGCCGCCTGTCCCGATGCGAAACGTGAACGGCGCGCCGCGGGTGTAGGAGCTGTCGAAGCGCGAGCCATCGAGCAGCCGCCCGTCGTAGTGGCAGATCACCTCATCGCCCAGGCCGGGCGTCGCGTCGCCCTTGCCGGGGGCCCGCACCACATAGCGCAGTCCGGACGGCAGCCGGTGGGCGGTCCCGTAGGTTTTGGCCACCAGCATTTCATCCTCCACCGTCAGTTGGGGATGATTCGTGTTAATGGCTTCGCGCATCGCGCTGTTGATGGGCCGTCCGGGATTCTTGCGGGCGAGAATACCCGAGCGGGTAATTAACGCACCCGTGAGCAGAAGTACTCCGAGCAGCAGCAGGTAGATAAGATTGCGCATGAATGGACGGAGGGCATTACGCGCGACCTTGGCCGGTTTGCAAACGCGCAGGTGACCTCGCCCCTCCCCCCGGCGAATTGGAGCCAAGTCAGGGCTTGTTCAGCAATTCCAGCGCTGCTCCGGTCATCGCGGCGATCCCGGTCTTGATCGTGGGCTCAGGCGCAGGCGCAAACTTGTTGGAATGCAAGGAGGGCAGCGCCGCGCCGGTTCGGATACTTTCTTCAAATCTGACCGGATCCACCGCCCCGAGCCGAAACATGCAGATCGGAATCTTTTCCTCGGTTCGCCCATAGCGGGAGAAATCCTCGCCGCCCATCTCCGGATCGATCGATTTTACGTTGTCAGCGCCGACCCAGTGGGCGAGCGCCCCGCGTACCCGGCGGGTCAGCGCCGGGTCGTTATAAGTCGCGGGCGTGTATTCTTTTTCAGCCAGGCTGATGATCGGCATCCGATCCTCCGGGATGCCCGCGGCGATCGCTTCGCCCCGGCAGATGCGTTTTAACGCTTCGATCGTGTGCTGCCGCACGGCATCCGAATACGAGCGCAGGGTCAGCTGCAGCTTCACTTCGTCCGGTATGATATTGTGTTTCGTGCCCCCGTGGATCGAGCCAACGGTGACCACCGCGGGGTCAACCGGACGCGTTTCGCGGCTCACGATGGTCTGCAAGGCCACCACAATACGGGCCGCCAATACAATCGGGTCCTTCGTCGTATGCGGGTAGGCGCCGTGGCCGCCGATTCCGCGGACTATGACGTCCACCATGTCGACGTTGGCCATGGCGTAACCCTCGATCGTGCCGACGCTGCCCGCCGGCAGGGTGGCGCTGTCGTGGAGCGCCAGCGCGTAGTCTGGTTTCGGAAATTTGCGATATAACCCTTCGCTCAGCATCACCCGCGCGCCGATGCCACGTTCCTCGGCCGGTTGTCCGACCAACACCAGCGTGCCTGACCAGCGCTCTTTTGTCGCTGCGAGCAGCCGGGCCGTGCCGGCAAAAACGGTCATATGGATGTCGTGACCGCAGGCGTGCATCGTGGCCACTTCCTGGCCGGTCAGATCTTTCACCCGTGCCTTGCTGGCATAAGGCACACCGGTTTCCTCGGCCACCGGAAGTCCGTCCAGATCGGTTCGAATCAGGAGCGTGGGCCCCGGTCCGTTCTTGAGCACCCCGACGAGGCCAAAGCCCCCGAATTTTTCCACAACTTCGAATCCTGCCGCCCGTAATTCCCGCGCCACCACGCGGGCGGTCCGCTCTTCCATGAGCGAGAGCTCGGGATGCGCGTGCAGATCCTTGTAGAGCGCCTCGAGGGAAGGATACTCGGCCGCAATTTTTTGGGTCACGAGTTCCCGGAGATCGTTTCCCACCGTGGCGCAGAGGCCAAGTGACACCGTAGATCCGAACACGACCGCAAGAAAGGCAGGATTACGCATGGAGAAGAAGGGGCACGCCTGAGACCTCCGAAGCGAAGCGGAAAACGGCCAAACCGCAATTCGCGAGGAGCGACCTCCCCGGCTCGGGCCGCCGGCGCCGGAAAATGTTCGATCCGGGGAGTGCGGACGAAGGACTCCCGGTTACGCCGGCAAAAAGGAGCAGACGTATTCGCACAACCCCGCTGACACGGCGATGGTGAACCCGCTGTTCCCCGGCACGTCGAACGAAGTGCCGGCGGCGTAGTCACGCGTCTCCGCGCTGCCGTCCATCGTCACCCGGGAAACGCCTGCAATGATGTCCATCCGCTCCGGAGCGCCCGTGTTGAAGTGATAGGATCCGGGATAAATCACCCCGACCGTTTTCTTGGAATTGTCCCTGAAGAGCACGGTGTGGCTCACGACTTTGCCGTCGAAGTACACATTGGCCTTCGCGACGAGGGTGACGCCGGCGAACTGGAGGGGAAGCGTGGACATTATCGCAGCGTGATGTCGGTCTGCCCGCGGTGAGGCAAGCATGGCCTGAATTCTTTAAATTTGAGGCGGAAAAAAAATGCGCCTTAACGTTACGCGGTGGAACGGGTCTGAGCAGGGAATTGGGGATCCCTCGGAAACCGCCTTGAACTGGCCTCCAGAAGCGGATGCGGCGCGCGGTTCTGACGCGGTCCGCCGTTCAGTCGCGGCTGAACGTTGCCGTAGCGGCGCTGTCACAGGCCGCATGCTGCCACCCGGCACATACATTTGGCGCCTGAAGACCCGCTTGCCGGACCGGAAGGGACAATGGTGCCGTGTCCTCGCGCGAGGGCGCCTCAATTCCTGCCTCGTTGAGTTCAATGACGGGGTGCGGGTCGTCACCAGCCGCTGGGCCGTCCGCAAGGTCCGCGCTTGATGGATGCAGCCGCGCGTTCACGATGAGCGCACGCATGTCGCCTCCCGAACGGAAATCCTCCCGGCCCCCGGATGTGGCCTCCCCGCGCCCCTCCGCCGCCGCACCGAAAGTCGTCGGGGTCCAGCCGGGCGCGGAGATGGGTTGGTTGCCGGACTGCGTGTACACCGGCGAAAAGTTTGAAACGGGGCTGGCCTTTTTCGCCGATGGGCTGGGGCGGATTTCTCGATTTTCCCGCGAACCGGCAGATTTGGCCGTCGCCCGGCGCCTCCCCGGCCAGGCGGCCCTGCCCGGTCTCGTCAACGCGCACTCGCACGCTTTCCACCGGACGTTGCGCGGGCGGGGTGAGCTGCGCGGCCGAACAGAGCACGACGCACCCCCGGCCGCGTCCGAAGCTCACGACCGCGTCGCCGCGCGGTTGTCCGGCGAGGATTACTTCGACGCCGCGCGGATGGCTTTCCTCGAAATGATGCTTTCCGGCATCACGTGCGTGGGGGAGTTTCATTATTTGCGCCATCAAGCCGACGGCTCGCCCTGGCCCGATCCGAATTTTCTCGCGGGTGAAATTCTTCGGGCGGCGCATGATGTCGGAATCCGCCTCGCCTTGCTCCACGTGGGCGCGACGCGGGTCGATCCGGCCGCGGCGTCGTCGGGCCTCGCCTCGGCCCGCGTGCTCGCGGCCTCCGCTGAACGATTCGTGCGCGAGACGGAAAGTTTACGGGTGTACGCGGAAAAGAATTACCCGGGAGACGAGGCGTGGATTGGGGTCGCCGCCCTCGGGGTCGGTGCATTGTCGCTGGATGAGCTCAGGGTTGTGGGTAACTACGCGCACACCCAACGGCTCCGTTTGCATGTTCAACTGCCAGTCTTGGGCTCCGGCGTGGATGCGTGCGTGCGGGAACACGGCCGGCGACCCGTTGCGCTGCTCGGGGAGTTGGGCTGGATCGACAAGCGCTTCACGGCCGTCCATGGCGCGCAGCTGAACGAAGACGAAGTGAAGTTGCTGGGCGCCGCTCGCGCGATCGTTTGCGCGTGCCCCACTGCTGAACGCAATTCGGGGCTGACCCCGGCTCCGGTCGCGGAACTGCTGGCCGCGGGCGCCGGAGTCGCGTTGGGCAGCGATCGGCAGGCGCAGATCAACCTGCTGGCCGACGCCCGCTTGTTGGATTATGCGTTGCGCGTGACGTCGGAAAAGCGCGGGGTGCTCACGCCCGACCCTGCGCCGGTGCTTTTTCATGCGGCGACCGTGACCGGCGCGCGTAGTCTCGGGGCCACCGGCGGCGCGCTCGAAGTGGGGCGGCCGGCCGATTTTTTCACGGTTAATTTGTACGATCCGTCCCTGGCCGGTTCCGACGCCGGCACGCTGCTGAGCAACGTGGTGTTTTCACTCGAGCGCCGCGCCATTCGCGACGTGTGGATTGGCGCGCGGTTGAAGATCGCCAACGGCCGCCACGTCGACCAGGGCGGGATTGTGGGCCGTTTCGTCGAGGTGCAGCAGCGTCTTTGGGCGTAGCGGATTCCCCCGCGAGCGCCGCGGCGCGGTCGCCCGATTTCGATGGGCGTGGCGCCTCGGAGGCGTTAAACCGTCGAGATTCCCGCACCATGACCTCCCTCAGCCGCGTGCCCCTGCGGGCCTTTTGGCCGATTTTGTTAGCCGTTTCGGCTCATGCTGCGGCCGAGCTCCCCCGGGGCCAGGTGCTCGAGCGAGTCGAATGCTCCGCGGACACCTCCCAAAG
>JBEENF010000110.1:0-9639 GCA_041192325.1 Verrucomicrobiota bacterium | reverse complement strand
TGCGCTGGATAAAGGCGCGAAGGTGGAAGCGGTGATCGACGTCATTGAGGCGCTCGACGGCGAAGGCGGGCTGGCGGTTAATTATCCCTCGGACTATCGCGACTGTGTCATCCAGGTGGAAGGCGTGGACGCGGAGGTCCGTTGCACGGGCGCCACGCTGGAAATCGTCTTTCCGCGGGCGGGCGCGCCCGTGGAGCTGATCGATGGTTTTGCCGCGGTGCGCGGCGCGTTTCAAATCAGCAAAATATTGGCCGGGCTGATCGGGTAGCGCGGAGCCGTGGAAAACAAAAAGCGGCGCCGGTGAAGGCGCCGCGAAGGGAGAGAGAACGATTAAGCGAAAGAGAACGATTCGTTACGCGATCATGTCGGCCACGAAGGCGCGCTCTTCGACGAGTTCCTTGTTCGTTGCGGCGATCTTTGACTTGGCGAAATCGTCCATCACGTAGCTGGTGATGACCTCATAGCTGCCCGGTGTCGTGGTGCGCACGGGCATGCCGGCCCAGACATTGGCATCGAAACCGTAGCGACCTTCGCTCTTCACCGCGATGGAGTGAATTGCCCCCGGCGTCACGAGCGAGCGCACGTGATCGACGAGTGCATTGGCCGCGGACGCCGCCGAAGACAGGCCGCGGGCGGCGATGATTGCCGCGCCGCGCTTGCCGACGATCTCGCAAAAAGGGCCCTGGAGCCAGGCGGAGTCGGTGATGACCGAGGTGGCCGGCTGGCCGTTAATCGTGGCATGGCCGAAGGCGGGAAACATCGTCGGGCTGTGATTGCCGTAGATGAAAATATCTTTGACCGCGGTGAGATCGACGCCGGCTTTTTTCGCGAGCTGGGTCTGCGCACGGTTTTGATCAAGCCGCACCATGGCGGTGAAGCGATCGGAGGGCAGGCGCTTCGCCTGGCTGGCGGCGATCATGCAGTTGGTATTGGCGGGATTGCCGACGACCGCGACACGGGCGTTGTCTGCGGCGACCTGATCGATGATCTGGCCCTGACCGATGAAAATCCTGCCGTTGTCCTTCAGCAAATCGGCGCGCTCCATGCCCGGACCCCGGGGTTTGGCTCCGACCAGCAGGCACCAGTTGGCATCTTTGAAACCGACCTTCGGGTCGTCGGTTTGTACAATTCCCTTCAGCAACGGGAACGCGCAGTCGTCCAATTCCATGGACACGCCCTCGAGCGCCTTCATCGCCTTTTCGATTGGCGCTTCGATTAATTGGAGAATTACCGGCTGGTCGGCCCCGAACATGGCGCCGGAGGCGATGCGGAAAAGCAGGGAGTAGCCGATTTGGCCGGCAGCTCCGGTGACGGCGACACGGATGGGGGATTTCATAGAGAGGAAGGTTTAGCCCACGAAAGGCGCTAATTACACGGCAGAAATTCGGGCGGAAAAAATTCTTAGCTGGGAGACCGGCCTGCGCAGAAAGGCTAATGAGCGCGGGTGGGCTGGCGCGGAGTTGGCAACCTTACGCAAAACGGGGCGCGAGTGCCCGGTGAATTTCACGCACAAGTTTTTCCGTCGTGGCCCAGTCGATGCAGCCGTCGGTGATCGATACGCCGTAGCGCAGCTGATCCCTGGGCTGCGGAAAGGGCTGACTGCCGGCGCCAAGGTTGCTCTCGATCATCGCGCCCATGAGCGAGCGGTTGCCCGCCACAATCTGGCCCAGCAGTTCGCGCATGACCTCGGGCTGGCGTTCGGGTTGCTTCGAGGAATTATCGTGGGAGCAATCGACGAGAATAGCCTTCGGCAAACCGGCTTTGCTCAGCAATTCTTCGGTGCGCTGGATGTGCGCGGGAGAATAATTCGGACCATTGCCGCCGCCGCGGAGGACGACATGGCAGTCGGGATTGCCCCGCGTCACGATGGCCGAGGCGGCGCCTTGCAGGTTAATTCCCAGAAAGGTGTGAGGCTGCGCGGCCGCCTTGATGGCATTGATCGCGGTGGAGATGGAGCCATCGGTGCCGTTTTTGAAACCGAGGGGCATCGAAAGGCCGGAAGCCATCTGGCGATGCGTCTGCGACTCGGCGGTCCGGGCGCCAATAGCCGACCAGCAAATCAGATCTGCGATGTACTGCGGAGTTATGGGGTCCAGCAGCTCCGTCGCGGTCGGCAAGCCAAGGTCGAGAATCTCCCGGAGAAAAGTCCGGGCGGTGCGCAGACCGGTGGCAATATCGTGAGAGCCATCCAGACGCGGATCCATGATCAGGCCTTTCCATCCCACGGTGGTGCGGGGCTTCTCGAAATAGACTCGCATGACAATAAGCACCCGGTCGGATACTTCCTTGGCGAGCGCCGCGAGCTGCCGCGCATAATCCCGTCCGGCGGCAACATCGTGAATGGAACACGGGCCGACAATGAGGAGAAAGCGTTTGTCATCGGTGAACATCAGCCGGTGGATCTCGCGCCGCGCGCGGGAGATAAACTCCGCCTGGGCCTCGGTCTTGGGCAATTCGGCGAGGAGGGCGGCCGGACTGGGCAGGGCACGCGTCTCGATGACATTGATGTCGGAAGTCTTCTCCATGAATGGCCAGCTTGGCTGGCTTCGTGTTCGCCGCGCAAGCCCGGTGTCAGTCGTCGTCTGCCGCCGGTGAACGGGAAAAAAAGTGGCCGGCCGCTTACCCCTAAGCGGCCGGCCTTTGCTTTCTTAGTTACCCCAAAACTCCCGCTAGGCGGGAGAAGTCTTAAACTTGCTACGACGGACCATGCGGGTTGACTGGATTCCGTCAATGAGGAGTTTTCATTTTCTCCCCCTGGTTTAGCAAACGGATAACCATAAATAACCTACATCCTATCAATAGCTCTCCTTCCAATGCCGTTTTTTGGTGGAAACCGGCGGCGTGGTTGCGCGTTTCCGGACCTGATTCGTTATCCTTTCTCCAAGGGCAGTTTACCAACGAACTGCGGACGCTCCCTGCGACCGGGGGAGCGTACGGTCTTTGGCTTAACGTCAAAGGCAAGGTGGTGGCGGATAGTTTCATCATCCCCGGGGATGCGCCGGACGTGTTCTGGATTGGGAGTTATTTTTCGCCAGCGGCGGTGATTCGGGAGCGGCTGGAAAGTTTCCTGATCGCGGACGATGTCGTGGTCGAAGACTGCACGCACCAGTGGACCGCCGTGTCGGTCTTGGGAGCGCCGCTCCCGCCGGGCAAAAGACCTGCATCGGGTGTTAGTTTTCCCGGACGACGGTCGGGCGAAGCCTCCGTGGAGTACGTTTTTCCGCTCCCCGAGGAGGCGGCCGTCCGGGCGCTTTGGGCCGGAGTGGGTGAGGAGGATGCGATCGCGATGACGCGGCGGAGAATTACTGCGGGAATTCCCGCGGTTCCGATCGACATCGGTGCGTCTGACCTGCCCAACGAAGCGGGGCTGGAGACCGACGCGATTTCTTTCACCAAAGGCTGTTATCTCGGGCAGGAAGTAATGGCCCGTTTGAAATCGATGGGCCGCGTGAGGCGGCGGCTGTTGCGCGTCCGCAGCAGTCGCGAATCGCCGCCGGCGCCAGGGACACCTCTGTTCAGTGCGGGCCGGCCCGCGGGCGAAATGCGTTCCGCGGTTGCTGACGCCGCGGGCGGGTCCATGGGTTTGGCAATGCTTTCGCTGCTGACGCTCGCGCCGGATCAGGCCCTGGCGCTGACCGAGAACGGGCCGCCGTTGTGGCATATCCTGGATGCGCTGTGACCGAAATTGAACAACTCGCGCAGCTCTGCGAACGCCTCGGGGCCTCTCGCCCTCAAGCCGAGACCATGGCGGCGCAGCTGCTGAAGCGCGCCGAGCAGCACGCGGTGGAGCGGGGAATCACGCGCGAAGCCGCGTTGGCGCGATTGCTGGATATCGTGGTCAAGGGCCGCGCCGGCCAAACTCCCGAGGGCTTTGCCGGCGTCGGCCCGCCGGCGTCGTGAGGGGAAATACTCAGGGTGAAAGACGGGCCTGGACGGATGGGGCGCGATTGAGTTTGACCGGCCTGCAGCGCGTTTCTTCGCTCGATTCTACCCCCAAATGAACAAAGCCGATTTGATAATTGAGGTGCAAAAATTGTTGGCCAATGGCGGCTCACGAGCTGCGGCGGAACGCGCGACCGATGCGGTTCTTAAAGCGATGCGGCGCGGTCTGCGGCGCGACAAGCAAGTTTCCCTGGTCGGCTTCGGCACCTTTCTGGTGGGAAAGCGGCAGGCGCGCAACGGCTTCAATCCCCATACCAAGCAGCCCATGAAGATACGGGCCATGCGGACGGTTCGTTTTAAGCCGGGGCTGGAGCTCAGGGAGCTTTCTTAACGCCGTTTAGGCGGGGCATTTTCGAATGCGCGCCGTCGCGTTCGGCGCTTTTCTCCATTCCTTCGCGGCATGACATCGCAGCTGGGGGAAAAATTCAGGCGTTGTTTTGGCCGTGCGCCCGAGTTCATGGCGCGCGCGCCGGGACGAATTGAATTCATCGGCAACCATACGGATTATAATGGCGGCACGGTGTTGGGCGCGGCGATCGATCGCGGCGTTTGGGTGGCGCTCGCGCGCCGCACCGACGGCCGGCGGCAGTTTGCCAGCGACCAGAGTGAGCGGGTGGTGGAGCTCACGACGACCGAGATGCAAAAGCGCACCGGGCCGGAAAGCTGGGTGAATTACCCGCTCGGGATTTTGGCTTCGTTACCGCACTTTGGCCTGAAACCGCCCTCAGGATTCGACTATCTGGCGGTTTCCAATTTGCCGACCGGGGCCGGTTTGAGCAGCAGCGCGGCGATCGAACTCGCCTCGGCGCTGGTGTTTCTCGCGGCGACGGAGCAGGACACGCCGCGTGAAACGCTGGTGAAGATCGGCCGCCACGCGGAGAACCATTTTGTCGGGGTTCCATGCGGCATTCTTGACCAGGGCGCCTCCGGTTTCGGGCGGGAGGGTCGCCTGGTGTACATCGATTGCCGCGGGCCTGCTTTTGATACCGTGCCGCTGCCGGCGGCGGCGCATTTCTGGATCTTCAACACGCACGTGAAACACGCCTTGGTCGACGGGTTGTATGCGGCGCGGCACGCCGAATGCATGGCGGCGGCAAAAGCGCTGGGTGTGGCATGGCTGGCGGACGCCTCGCTGGAAGCGCTCTTCCGGGCCGAAAAGGCGATGACGCCCGCCGTGGCGAAACGCGCACGGCACGTCATCGAAGAGATTGCGCGAGTGGAGGCCACGGTCGCGGCGTTGCGTGCGCCCGATCTGGGCGCCGTGGGCCGGCTGCTCACGGCCTCGCATCGCAGTTCGCAAACCCTGTTTGAGAACAGCACGGTCGAGCTCGATTTTCTGGTCGATGCGTTGGTGGCTTCGCCACACGTGTTCGGCGCGCGTTTGACCGGCGGCGGATTTGGGGGAGCCGCGATGGCGCTGACCTCCGGCGATTTCGCGGCGGCGGACGCGCAAGCCGTGGTGGCGGCCTATGCCGGTCGCTTCGGCGCGTCGCCGGATTTCCTGCATGCGAAAACGGGCGACGGCGCCGCTCGAATTTTCCCGGCGGTCTGACTCGCGGCGCGGCCGCTCAGAACAACACCGCGATCTCGGCCACCCAGGCCCCAACCCACGCGCGGAGAAACAGAAAGTAGCAGGCCGCCGCGACGGCCAGCATCGGACCAAACGGCACGTGGGCGCCGAAACCCAGCGCCGCGGGCTCGCCCTCAGGGGTTTCGGAAGGGGGCGCCACCGCCGCGCGGCGGCCGGCAATTTTCTCCCACAGGAGAGCCAAGGCGAACCAGGCCGTCCCCACCAGCGCCCCGCCAAAAACCGAAAACACCGCGCCCTGCCAGCCACAAAACGCGCCGATCGCGCCCACAAATTTCACATCGCCGAACCCCATGGCTTCTTTCTTCAGCACGGCTTCCGCCAGCAGGGCGATCCACAGCACGAGGCCGGAGCCCACCAGCACGCCCAGGATCGCGGTCAAACCGCTCCGCGCGCTATCGACGATAAAGAAGCCGCTGTACTGACCATGCAGCGCCGGGAGCGCAAACGACAGCAGCACGCCCGCGACCGCGAGCCCGAGGGTAAAAACGTCCGGAATGATAAAGTGATCGAGGTCGATGAATGTCGCGGCAACGAGCGCGCTGAGAAAGAGTCCGCCCGCCAGCGCCACGCCGGGCGAAAAACGCAGGCTGCACGCGAGGAACAGGAGCGCGGTCAGCAGTTCAACGAAAGGATAGCGGAAAGCGAAAGGTCGTCCGCAGCAGCGGGCGCGGCCGCGCAGGAGGAGCCACGACAGGATCGGAATGTTATCGTGCCACTTGATGGGCTGCCCGCAGCCACAATGCGATCCCGGCCTCACGATCGATTGCTCCTTCGGCAGGCGGTAAATTACGACGTTCAGGAAACTGCCCACGCACGCTCCCAACAGGAACGCGACCGTGGGAAAATACCACGGAAACGCGCCGGCAATCTCGGAAAAGGTAGCGGGGCTGATCATGCGGTGGTGCGGACTGCGCGGCGGACCGCGCGGGGGCAGACGCTCGCGAAGCACGCTGGCGCTGGCAAGCAAGCTCCGCTCAGCCTAGGGCGGCCAGGACGGCGCGCGCCATGACCGGGGCCGTTTTCGTCGCGGGCTGTTCCGTCCAGATCTCCAGCGCCTTGGCGCCTTGATGCACCAGCATGGACAGTCCGTTGGCATGAGGAATGCCCTGCTGGCTCGCGGCGCGCAGCAGCTGCGTTTGCGGCGGATTGTAGATCATGTCGTAGAGGGCCGCGGGACGCGGCAGCATCGCCAGATTGATCGGTAGCGGATCCTCGGGGCGGAGGCCGGCGCTGGTGGCATTAATGACCAGCGCTCCCGCGGGTAAAGACGCCGGCGGCGCCTCGGGGGCAAAACCGCGCACCGGGATTCTGCCGGCGAGCGGAGTGAGGATTGCCCGCAAGAGGTCCACCTTGGCCGCGGTGCGATTTGCAATCCACAGCGAGGCGCATCCGCGCTGCAGACATTCGACGGCAGCTCCCCGCGCCGCGCCGCCGGCGCCGACCAGAACGACGTCGGCCCCGGCCAGTTCACGGCCCAGCGTTTCCTGCACGCCGGTGGCGAGACCATAACCGTCGGTGTTGAACCCCTGCCATCCCTCCTCGGACCAGCGGAGCGTGTTCACCGCCCCAATCGGGCGGGCCGCGGGATCCACTGCGGCCACGCGATCGAACGCGATGATTTTGTGCGGCACGGTCAGATTCACGCCGCGAAAGTGTTTGGCGTGCAGTAATTCGAGCGCCCGGGGCAGATCCTCGGGGGCGATTTCAAACCGGAAATAACGCCAGTCACGAAACCGCTCCTGTTCCCGAGCCAGTAGGCCCAAGGCCGCATTGTGCATCAGCGGACTGATCGAATGCTTGATCGGCTGGCCGAGGACCGCGAGGGACGTTCCGGCGCGCGACCACGCTTTGAGATCGGATAACGTAAAGACCGGATCGGTTGCCAACATGAGTGCAGCTTCAGCGCCGTTGACCAAAGCTCAACGCCGGCTTTTTGCGTTCCGCCGCGGTGGCGGGGCGGCGGCAAGAGAGAGCTCCAATCTCAGGAGCGCGCGTGCTTCTCGTAAGTGGCTTCGAATTCCTCGACAAAGAGTGAGAACAGCTTGGCCCGCTCCGGCTCACCGGCCGCGGTGTAGTGGTTGACCAGATTGCGGCAGCTGCGGCAGAGCACTTCGCGCACCGGCGTGGGCGCGAGATCGGTGGTCTTGGGCACGATGTTGTTCGCCCGCAGGAGCTCGAAGATTTCGTCGCCGTCGCGGAAAACTCCGCGATCGAACGGGTCGATGAAGAACGGCAAATCGTCGACGAAGCACCCGACGATGAAGTGGCCCGGCAGGCCGACGGGTTCGAGGTCGACGCCCAGGCGCTCGGCAACGAGCAGATAGACGATGCTAAGCGACAGCGGAATGCCGGTGCGGCGCTCGAGCACCTGGTCGAGGAAGCTGTTGCGCGGGTCGGTGTAGTGCTCGACGTTCCCGTGAAATCCCCACTCGTGGAAAAGGACGCGATTGATCACGCGGCACTTCTCGCGCGCGGAGGACGGCTCCACGATCAACTCCCGGCACCGCGCGGCAATCTTGTCGAGCGTGCCGCAACAAACGCCGGCATCGAGTTCCGGAGTCATCGTGCGCGCCAGCAACAAGGCTCCCGATTCGAGCTCGTAATTGAGCGAGCGGATAAAACCGCGGAAATCCGCAACCGGGTCGGCGAACTTCAATTCATCGAGGAACCACACCGCGTGCCGCGCCAGGATCCGGTTGGATCCGCGGGCGACTTCTTTCAGAAACGGGGCAGCGGTGGCGCCAAGCTGCGCAAACCGAGCCACGAGTGCCCGGCGCACCGCTGGACTGGTATCGTCGAGCAGACTCAGAAAAGCGTCTCGCTGCGTCCCGCCGAGTAATTCGATTTCCACGAAATGGAGCGAAAAAGTTTTCTGCAGCGGCGCAATCTGGAAACGGCCCAAAAGGGAAAATATTTGATGGTTTGTACAGGGAATATCGCATGATCGTGTAGGAGAAAACCTGACAGATTTTGTTCGTCCATGGGGCGATTCAGGGGCCTGCCTTTTGGAAGCGACCGAACACCGGGCAAAAGCATAACGACCGAACCCGCTCCCTGGCAGAAAAGCGTGAGCGCGGCGACGCCGAGCTCGACGGGAGGGCGCTGAGATCCCCGCGCCCTTCTCCGGCGGTTCTCCCTGCGTTCAGACCGAGTCCCGCGCTCCAAACAAAGCGGTGCCCACGCGTATCAAGGTGCTTCCCTCCGCGATCGCGGATTCAAGGTCACCGCTCATGCCCATCGAGAGCTCGCGCAAGGCATTACCGAACTGTGCGGCCAGAGTATCCCGCAGCGTGCGCAGATTCGCGAAAGTACGATGAGCGTGCGCTGCGGTTTCCGCGGGCGTCGCCCCCAAGGGAGCGATCGTCATGAAGCCGTCCACCCGCAGGTTTTTCTTCCCCAGCGCAACTTCCAGCAAACGGGGAGCGTCGGCCGGTTCGGCGCCAAATTTGGCCGGGTCGTTGCCAGCGTTGATCTGCAAGAGAACCGGCAGGATTTTCCCGAGCTCGCCGGCGGCGCGGTCCAGATGGTTGAGCAGCTTTTCGCTGTCCACGCTTTGCACGCGGTCAAAAGTCTGGGCCGCCATCTTGGCCTTGTTGGATTGCAGATGGCCGATCAGTTCCCAAGCGATCGAAGCCGGGCACGACGTCCGTTTCTCCCAGGCTTCCTGCACGCGATTTTCGCCGACGGCGCGGAGCCCGTAGCGGGCGGCAAATTCCACCGCCGCGGGGGGGTGGGTTTTCGTCACGGCCAGCAGTTCCACCTCATCGGCTCGTCGTCCGACTTGGGCGCAAATCCGGTCGATGCGCTGGCGCAAGGCGCCCGCGCGGGCGGCGAATTCCTCATAGTGGAGCTCCATGGTGGAAAGGGGGCGTTTAGATTATCTACTTAAGGGTTTACGCGTGACCATCAACTTCTACTCTGGGACGCACAACGCCAGCTAATCATGCAAATCGAAAATTTTAAGATCTTCGCCGATCTGGTCGAGACTAAGAGCTTCTCGAAATCGGCGAAACTGAACGGCATCACCCAATCGGCTGTCAGTCAGCAGGCCCGCGCGATGGAGCGGCATTTCAAAACTCTGCTGATCGATCGAAGCCAAAAACAAT
>JBEENF010000109.1:0-9678 GCA_041192325.1 Verrucomicrobiota bacterium | reverse complement strand
GACATGATTTAGCTCTGCCGCAGTCGGCCCAACGATTTTAGTCTTTGCCGCTGCGCGTTGCCGCTCGCATCACCTGTTCCTGTTATCTCGTCCGCAGGCTCACCCCCGCTCCCGAATGAAAACCAATCGCCGGAAATTTTTTGCCGCCAGCCTCGCCGGGGCCGCCGCCGCCGCGCTCCCCCGCTCCGTCGCCGCGACGGGCAATGATTCGCCGGCCTACGCGCTGCTCGACGTCGCCTTGCGGCGACCGGTCCTGAAGCGGGCGTGGTTCCCCTCCCCCGTGATCCTCGAGTCGGTCGAACTGCTACGCTACAAAACCAATTTTCTCTGCCGCGTCCGCTCGAAGGACGGAGCGGTGGGGCTTTCCGTCGGCAACAATGCGCAGCTTGCCTCGCTTTATCCGATTCTCGTGAACCGCCTGCAGCCGTTCTTTGTGGGGAAGGACGCGCGCAATCTCGAAAGCCTGCTCGAGGAAGTGTACGTTTATCAGAGCAACTACAAGTTGCAGAGCGTGGCGCTTTGGGTGCCGCTCGCCACGATCGAGTTCGCCATCCTGGATTTGCTCGGCCGCATCGCCCACAAGTCGATCGGCCAGTTGATTGGCGAAATCCACCACCCGAAAATCGCGGTCTATCAAGCGAACGGCGAACGGGACAATTCCGCGGAGGAAGTGCTGGCGAACCTCACGCGCCAGGTGGAGGAAAGCCAGGCGAAGGCGCTCAAGCTCAAGATCGGGGGACGCATGAGTCATCCCGAGTATCCGGCGGGGCGCTCGGAAAAACTTATTCCCATGGCGCGGAAAAAATTCGGGGACAAGATGGTGATGTACGCGGACTCCAATGGATCGTATGATGTGCCCGAGGCCGTGCGGATGGGCCGCCTGCTGGAAGACCACGGCTTCGCGTTCTATGAGGAACCCGTGCCGTTCGATTGGTATCAGGAAACCAAGGCGGTGGCGGACGAGGTCCGCATCCCCATCGCCGGGGGCGAGCAGGAGCCGAGTCTGAGGAACTTTCGCTGGCTGATCGCCCACAACGCGCTGCAGATTGTACAACCGGACATGTTCTACTTTGGCGGGATGATCCGCTCGATGAAAGTCGCGCACATGGCGGAGGCGGCGGGCAAAAAAATCACGCCGCACATCTCCGGTTCCGGCCTCGGCTACCTGTACATGGCGCATTTTGCGTCGGCGATTCCCAACGCCGGCGAGTTTCACGAGTTCAAAAACTTCAACCGCTCGCTCCCGTTCGAGTGCAAGACCTCCACCCTTCGCACCGAGAACGGCACGATCACGGTACCCACAGGCCCCGGCTCCGGCGTCGAGATCGACCCGGGGTATGTCGCCAAACACACGGTGGTGCCGCGCTCGGCGTCGGCGGGCGCGGGCGAATGAGCGCCCCCGCATCCATTCGGAAAGCGGCGGAGCCGGGCCGAAGGTCGTGGCGCTCGCGCGGCAAAGTGACGCTTGGCGGTGAACAAAAAAAGCGCAGTGTCACGTCATGAGCCCCAAGCTTGGTTCCCTGAGGGAGGAGGCTCCCGGAATATTGCTGGCGGCTTTTCTCTGGAAGCCGGCCCCAAGACTGGCCTGGGCCGCCATCTCGCTACTGGTGGCGGGGATTGGACTTCTGGATTTTTCCACCGGGTTGAGCGCTTCCCTGTCGATGCTTTATCTGGTCCCCATCGCCCTCGCCACGGGCTGGCGGGGGGCACGGGTGGGCGCAGCCGTGGCGATCGCGTGCGCCTTGTCGGAAGTCGTTTCTGACCTGGCCATCCAAGGCCCGCAGGCGCTGACGTGGACGAAGTGGTGGAACAGCTCCACCGCACTGGTCATCGACTTCTTTCTGGTCTGGCTGCTCAACTCGCTGATCGCTCTGCACCGCACGTTGGAAGCCACCGTGCAGCGCCGCACCAGCGAGCTGGAGGATTCCATCGCCGATCGCCAGCGGCTCCAGCGCGATTTGCTGGCGGTGAGCGCGCGGGAACGAAGCGCCATTGGGCGGGAGCTGCACGACGATTTGGGCCAGCATCTGGTCGCCACCGCGATGGCCGGTCAGGTGCTCATGCGGAGCCTGCCGGGCAAAGCAGCCGCCGATGCGGCCGCGATCGTGCGCTGGATCGAGGAGGCGATCGCCAAGAGCCGCAAGCTTGCGCGGGGACTCCTGCTGGCGAACATCGCGCCCGAGCGGTTTCCGCTGGAATTGGAGGAGCTCGCCACCACGTCCAGCCGCGGCGAACTGCAATGCCGGTTGCGGCATAACGGCCGGCCGGCGCACGCGGATTCCGCCGAATGCGCGCAGCTGTTCCGAATCGCCCAGGAAGCCGTGGCGAACGCCCTGCGTCATGCCGCGGCGAAGTCGATCGACCTCACGCTCGCCACGGACGACGACGCGACTTGCCTGATCGTGGAAGACGATGGCAAAGGCATGGCCACGCCGCGCGCCACTGACGGGGTGGGCATGGGCCTCCAGATCATGCAGCATCGCGCTAAATTCATCGGGGCTTCGTTCTCCGTTTTATCCGCTCCGGGCGAAGGCACCAAAGTAATCTGCCGGATTCCCCGGCGGGAACCCGCCGCGCCATGAGTGATCTCCGCACCCGGGTTTTCATTATCGACGACCATCCCTTCGTGCGGGAGTGGCTCGCGAACTTGCTGGAATTGGAGGCCGACTTCATCATCGCAGGGCAGTCGGATGATCCGGTGACGGCGCTATCAGCGATGACTGCCAACCCGCCGGATATCGCCGTCGTCGATTTGACGTTAAAGAAAGGTTCGGGGCTTGAACTCGTCAAAGGGTTGCGCAGCCAGGCGCCGGCGGTGGGCATCGTTATCCTGTCGATGCATGACGAGGTCACCGATGTGGAGCGCGCGTTTCGGGCGGGAGCGACGGCTTACGTGATGAAGCACGAGTCAACGAGCCAGATTGTGGAAGCCATTCGCCACGCGCGGGCGGGCCGAATCTTCGCCAACCCCGCGATGCTGGCGCACCTCACGGCGCGCTTAATGAACCGGACCGACCATGAGTCAGCGCGGCCGGACCACGTGCTGAGCGATCGCGAACTGGAGGTATTTCGGCGGATGGGGAGCGGGCAATCGACGCGGGCCATTGCGGATCACTTGGGCGTGAGCTTGAAAACGGTTCAGACCTACTGCGCGCGCATCAAGGAAAAGCTGGGGCTGCAGAATGCGCAGGAGCTCGCCCGCGCCGCGTTCCGCTGGCTCGAGAACCGGCAAACCGACCGGCCTTTTAACAAGCTGTAGGGCAGCACCTGACAGACGAGTTGCGGGTTTGGCTGGCACGACCGGCCAAGGTTTCCTGTTAAGGTAACAGAGTGGTTACCCTTACTCCCCCGAAAAGAACGACGTCAGCCCGACTTATGGGGCAGGCCGGGAACGCAAGTGCAGACGATCATCCCCGCGCGGCGCCGATTAGCGCGACCGTTCTGACGAAGAATAGCGAACGACTGCTGGCGGCCGTGCTGAACTCGCTCAGTTGGTGCGACGAAGTTGTGGTGCTGGACACCGGTTCCACGGATCGGACCTTGGGCATCGCCGTGACCTTTGAGAACGTTTCCCTGCGCCGGCTGGAGGGACCGTTCCCGGGGTTTGGCCTGGCGCACCGGCGGGCGGTGGAGTACGCGAAACACGACTGGATTCTATCGGTGGACAGCGACGAGGTTCTTACGCCGCAGCTCATTGCGGAAATCCGCGCGCTGCAGCTGAATGCGGCCACGGTTTATTCCATCCCTTTTCGCAACCATTTTAACCGTCGAGCCATCACCACCTGCGGCTGGTCGCCGGATTATCATGAGCGGCTGTTTAACCGGCGATGCACGAATTTCTGCCCGAGCGAAGTGCATGAAAGGGTACAAACTGCGCAACTTTCGGTCGTGAAGCTGCGTCATCCCATTCACCATTACTCTTATGAGACGCTCCAAGATTTTCTGCGGAAGATGAACGTGTATGCCACGCTCTTCGCGGAACAAAACGTCGGAAAAAAGAAATCAAGCCCATGGAAGGCAGTGACGCGCAGCGGTTGGGCATTTTTCAAGAGCTACTTGTTCGAGCGTGGCGTGACGCAGGGGCGGGAAGGCATGGTCATCAGCGCCTACAAGGCGCAGACGGTGTTCTGGAAATATCTCATGTTGGACGAGGCCAATCGTCGGCGGAAGGGATGACTCCCGCGGCCGCAGATGCCACGGAAAAGCTGCGCGATGGTCCCCGCGCTGCCGCGGAAGCGGGACCGCAGTCAGCCGCATGACTCTGCTCGTACTGATGTTTCACCGCGCTCGCGCGGAAAAACACGGCAACCCGGCCGAGATGCTGGACGCGCATTTTGGCCACATTGCCTCGTCCCATCGCAACGTGATGCCGGGCGAGCCGCTGACGCCGGGCCGATTAAACATCTGTCTGAGTTTCGATGACGGCTATTTCGATTTCTACGCCACCGTCTTTCCCCTGCTGAAAAAATATGATTTGCGCGCGCTGCTCGGCATTCCGCCGTTCATGATTCGCGAGCGGATCGACGCGAATGCGGAGTGTCGCCTCGCCGTTCCTTCGGAAGACGCCTTCGCGCACCCCAGCTTGGGTGGATTTTGCGCGTGGCAGGAACTGGACGAGATGGGGGCGAGCGGTCACGTGACGATTGCGGCGCATGGTTTCACTCACACGCGGCTCGACGTGGCCGGGGTCAATCTCGCCACCGAAATTGACGCGCCGCAAACCGTGTTGGGCTCGCGCTTCGCCGATCCCATCGAGAGTTTTATTTTCCCCTATGGGCGGTATTCGGAGCGGTGCCTGCAGTGGGCGAAACGCCGGTATCGCTATGTTTTCCGCATCGGCGGCGCGCTTAACCGCAGCTGGAATGGACGCGTGCTCTACCGCATCGAAGCCGACCGAATGCAGTCTGCTTCCGCGCTGTTTGCGCCCACCCGGCTGGCGAGCTATCGCGCGCGTTATCTGTGGAACCGGTTGCGGCGGCGCTAATCGATAACGCGGGCCGGGGACCGTGATGACGCCCTTTCCTGGCACGCCGTTGTACGAACGTCTGGAACGCGCGGGTCGGATCCTTGAACCGGGCGCGGGGGAGAAATGCACGTTGTTCGATGTCATCTACCAGCCGGCGCAGCTGAGCATCGACCCGTTGCGCCAGGGCCTGCCCGATCTCGCCACCAAAGTATACAGCAAGGAATTCACCGCGTTTCGCCGGCGGCAATTTTTTAAACAAAAGCTGGCGAGAGAGCGGGGTCGGATGGAGTTGGAGTGGGCAACGAACTGACGGCTCGGTCCGTGGACACGACTTAGCGGTAAGGCACCCCTTCGCATCTGCGCCTGCCGGTGGCGCTGACAAAGAAGTGATACCCCGGCCAGTTTGTGGATGGCTTGCGATTGCCGGCGAGCTGCTTGGCTCGCGCCGCTGCTAAGGGCAGCTCACGGCGGTTTAGAGGGATATACCGCTGGAATCGTCGAAACTACGCTGATGTCGCATGCACCCGTCTAGCGAGTGGGGCAGCCGCGAGTCGCGCCAACGATCGGTCATGCCACCGGCTGAACAACACCAACGCGGCGACGGCCCCAATCAAAGCACACAGCATGTCGGTCTGCGTGTCCCAAGGATCGCCCTGCGTCCCGAGAAAGGATTCGGCCGCTTCGCCGGTCAGCAGCGCCACCGCCCACTCGATGAGTTCGTAAAAAGCGGAAAACGCGAAGCAGAGCGCCGTCACCAACACCGGCAGCCAGCGACTGCCCCGCAGAGGCGAAGTCCGCAGCAGAATCTCGCGGGCCAGAATGGCGGGAATAAACCCCTGGGCCAGGTGACCCAGCTTGTCGTAATTGTTGCGCTGCCAGCCGAACCACTCCTTCGCCCAATCGCCCGCGGGCACGAGCGCATAGGTGTAGTGCCCGCCCACCACGAGAATCACGGCATGAAACCACACGAGCACCAGAAGCAGCGTCGAGAGCGGGAAGCGGCGCTGAAGGGCAAAGATCAGCGGCACGGCGAGGATGACGGGCGCCGATTCAAGCCACCAGGTAAAGCGGTCGTGTGGGTTGATCCACGACCAAGCCAGCACCGGCAAGAGTAGGGCAAGAAACCACAGTAGGCGTCGGTCCACCGCGTCAGCCTGACCGGCCTCACGCCACCAGCAACGATGTTTCGAGCGTGAGGGCTGGCTCCGCGCGGATGCCAAAACTCCCGCCCGGCGCGGGGCCGGACAGCGCCGCCAGCCCAAGGCACCCACCTACAACGGAAACCGGGAAAGGCCGGGAAACTTGAATCACCCGGACGTGGATGAACCCGAAGGGACCGGGCCGGCGTCTCGTCATTCGAACCGGCACCCGAACGCCGTATCCGGCTCCAAAGGCCAGATCGGGCGTCGCAGCCGCTGGAACGGAAAGGACGCGAGATTGCTCGAGCAGGGACCCGGCGTGTCCACGTAGTACGATGCCGCCGCGATGGGATCATAGGCGCGCTTGTGCGCCACGGCCGCCTTGACGTTGATCACCGCGAAATCCCGCGGCTCCAGCCCCTGGCTGCGCAACTGGCCCAGATCGAAGGGCGGCGTCTTGTTGCTCGTCAGCAAAATCGTCACGCCCCCGCTCCGAATCACCGCGGACGGCCCCATGTCGAAATGCGCGCCGTTCATCGATGCCAGGTGGCTCTGGCGATCTTCCAATGCAAATTTCCCGTGGCTGCGGGAAACGAAAGTCGCCTCCAACCGCACCGGCCCCGCGTCGAAGCGCGAGCCGCGCCCGCCAACACTGATCGTGCGGGTGGCGCCAGGCGCGGCGTCCGCGAGGGCGGCGACCGCCAGCGGATCGTTGAGCACGACGAGCGCGCGTGCAATCTGGTGCGCCAGCAAACTCCGCAGCACACCGGTGCAATCCCCCGGCGCGCCGGCGCCAATGTTGTCGGACGGCTCCACCAGCAGGATCGGGCCGGCGACAGGCGGTTGCGCGCGCAGCCGGGTCACCACCTCGTCCACCGACGGGTAATCGAGACGGCCTTTCTCACGCAGCGACCACGCGAGCCGCGCGCCCTCCTCGAGCATCCGGCGCGCCTCCGGAACGGGCGCGGTCGTAACCACACTGATGGAGAACCCCGAGTCAGGCGTGTCGGCAAACGCAAAGCCCCCGGCGATGTTGCACGCCCAAATATCCGGACGGGAGCTCTCGAGCTCCGTGGCAAAGCGCCGGAGCGCGAGCATCGGGTCCCCATGCGTCCCGGTGCCGGGCGGCGCCCAAAGCAGCGGCGGACGGCCCCACGCCATGCGCGGCACGATCTTTTCGCGGAGACAGCGCGCGAGCAGGATGGCAGCGCGCTGCGCCGCCTGGCGCGCGTCGGTGTGCGGGTTTTCCCGATACATGACAAAGCCGTTCGCCAGCTCGCACATCCGGGCGCTGACGTTCGCGTGCAGGTCGAGCACGCCGAACACCGGCACGCCGGCCGCTCCCGGCAGCGCGCGCAACCGCGTCAGCAACTCGCCTTCCACATCGGGAAAAGAGGCGGCGACCATCGCGCCGTGCAGCACGAGGAAAATTCCCTCCACCCCGGCGGCGAGCGCGGGCCGCGCCCGCGTTTCGAACTCATGCCAGTAGCGCTCGAACGCCGCATCCGTCACCGTGCCGCTCGGCACCGCCCGCGCGTCAATCGTGGGGATTACCTCGAAGCCAAAGCGCTCCGCTTCCTCCAGAAATCCGTCCGTCGGCGAAGCATCGCCCCGCTTCTGGAAGACTTCCGCGCCCAACACGACTTGGAAATCCTCCCAGTTCGTGGGCTGGTCGACGAACGTGTGGGTCTCGTGAAAGAGCCCGGCGCACAGGATGCGGGGTTTCATGGCAGGGCGAGCGGGTTTACGCCGGAGCCTGCCAGGTACTAGCGTGCCGGCGGAACGCCACGGCGGAGCGTTGCAACGCCTCGTCGATGTCAGCCTCGCCGTGCGCGAGGCTGATGGACCACAGGCCGCGTTCGATCGCCCGCACGCCTTCCTCCAGCAAACAGCGGCGCAGGTGCGTCCAGCGGGGCGCATCCTGGCGGCGGACGTAATCGCGATAATCCCGCACCGCGCCTTCGGTCGCGCCGGGTTTCAACATCACCGCGTGGAAAATGAGTCCCGGACCCTGGGGCCGCAGCGGCACGCCGTGTTCCCGGCCGAGCTCGGTGAGCCCCGCCATGAGCTTGCGCCCGAGCTGCTGCAGTTTTGCCGGATGGCCCCCGCCTTGCGCGAGCACCTCGTCGAGACACCACTTGCTGGCCGCGAGACAAAGCGGATTCGCGTTCAAGGTGCCGGCGTGAACCACTTCACCCGACAGAATCTTGGCCATGGCCGCACACGTGCCGGTCAGGGCCGCGAACGGCGTCCCGCCCCCGACGGCCTTGCCCAGAATCGTGAGGTCGGCCTTGTAGCCGTAATAGCCCTGCGCGCACCCGGCGCCGAAACGAAAGCCCGTGATCGTCTCGTCGGAAATCATCAGCATGCCGTCGCGATCGCAGAGTTCGCGGATCGTCGCCAAGAGCCCGTCCACCGGCTCGATGCAGCAGGTGTTGCAGAGCGCCGGCTCGAAAATAATGGCGGCGATCTGTCCGCGAAATTCATCCACGCGCCGGCGCAGGTGCGCGGGGTCGTTCCAGCGCGCCACCACAAACTGCTCCAGCACTTCGGGAATGACGCCCTGGCTCGGATGCAGCCGCGCGGGGTTTTCGTCGTCGCCCCACTTCGCCGGCGGATTGGCAAACCCGACCAGGCCTTCGTCGGCCCACCCGTGGTAATGACCTTCAAAACGCAGAATCAGCTTTCGCCCCGTGTGCGCGCGCGCGAGCCGGAAGGCGGACAGCACCACTTCCGTCGCGGAATTGTTGAACCGCACCCGTTCCGCCGACGGGATCATCCGTTGGATCCGCTCGGCCACCTCAATCTCGAGTTCGCATTGCGCGGCCCAGTGCGTGCCTAATTTCGCCTGGGCGGCAAGCGCTGCCGCCATTCCGGCGGGAGCGTGGCCATAAAGCAGCGCGCCCTGACCCAGTTGGAAATCCAGGTAATGGTTGCCGTCGACGTCCCACAGGTTGGGCCCGCTGCCGCGCTCGAAATAAAGCGGCACCGGCGCTTCCATCTTGCGAATGCCGCTGTTGACTCCCGCCGCGATGCTTCGCTGGGCGCGTTGAAACAGCTCTTGGGAACGGGTAAATGAGTAAGGCATGACCGGGGCCGGGGCTCACAAACGACGAATTCGTCGCGAACTCCAAGCTGATTTGCAATCTTGCGCCCCACTCCGGCCGCCGCGGCGGCGAAGGCAGCCCCCGCCAAGGCGCTGGCGGGTCGTCGGCCGGGCCGCGTGGAGGGAGGGCCGGCGTTTTATTTTGCCGGAGCGCTGCCAGAGCGCGGGGCGGTGGGGCCGATCCGGGCCTACCGAGTGATTTTAATCGCGCTGGCTTTGCAGACTCCCAAGCTCCCCCCACTCGGCGCTTGATCCCGCGATGGAGCGTCGCTCGAACCTCACCCGTCCGGCATGAATCATCCCCTCGTTTCGTATCCTAAAAGAGCTGACACGCCCGGGTCGCCCCTGCCCTTCAGCCCATGCGTGGTCGTCGGCGAACTCGTGTTTGTCTCGGGTCAGGCGTCCACCGACATTGCCGGCCAACTCGTGAGCGACACGTTCGAGGGGGAATTTCGGCGCACGATGGA
>JBEENF010000108.1:0-9729 GCA_041192325.1 Verrucomicrobiota bacterium | reverse complement strand
GATACCTGGCATTTCCTGTCGGCGTTGCTCGCGCAGGAGAATGGCATTGTGCCCGGCGTGCTGGAGAAGCTGAACGTGACGGCCAGCGCCGTGCAACTCGCCGTGGATCGGGAAGTCGAGCGCCTGCCGAAAGTGAGTGGCAGTGTGGACACGTCGAAAGTTTACGTCACCCAGGCGGTCAACGAAGTGCTGACCCGCGCCGAAGAAGAAGCGACGAAGCTCAAGGATGAATACGTCTCGGTGGAGCATTTGTTGCTCGGCCTGCTCGATGTGGGCAAGCCGGACGCGCTGAAGAAACTTTTCAAGAGCTTTGGTCTGGATCGCGCGAAAGTGCTCGGGGCGCTCAAGGAGGTGCGCGGATCGCAACGTGTGACCACGGACAATCCCGAGGCAACCTACCAGGCCCTCGAAAAATACGGCATCGATCTCGTCGCGCAGGCCCGCAAGGGGAAAATGGATCCCGTGATTGGACGCGATGAGGAGATCCGCCGCACCATCCGGATTCTTTCGCGTAAAACCAAGAACAACCCGGTGCTCATCGGGGAACCCGGAGTGGGCAAAACGGCGATCGTCGAGGGCCTCGCCCAACGCATCCTGCGCGGCGACGTCCCGGAGGGGTTGAAGGACAAGACGATTTTCTCCCTCGACATGGGGGCGCTTGTGGCCGGCGCCAAGTACCGCGGGGAATTCGAGGAGCGTCTCAAGGCCGTGCTGACGGAAATCAAGCAAAGCGAAGGACGTGTCATCCTGTTCATTGACGAGCTGCACCTGATCGTGGGCGCGGGTAAATCCGAAGGGGCGATGGATGCCGGTAATTTGTTGAAGCCCATGCTCGCGCGCGGCGAGTTGCACTGCATCGGGGCCACCACGCTCGACGAATACCGCAAGCACATCGAGAAGGACGCCGCGCTGGAGCGGCGTTTCCAACCCGTGCTCGTGGACCAGCCAACCGTGGAGGATGCAATTTCCATCCTGCGCGGGCTCAAGGAACGTTTCGAACTCCACCACGGCGTGCGTATCCAGGACAACGCGCTCGTGAGCGCGGTGATTCTTTCCAACCGCTATATCAGCGACCGCTTTCTGCCCGACAAGGCGATCGACCTGGTCGACGAGGCCTGCGCGATGATTCGCACCGAAATGGATTCGATGCCGCAGGAGCTGGATGAATTGACGCGAAAAGTGCTGCGGCTCGAAATCGAGGAGCGCGCCCTGGCCAAGGAAAAAGACGAGGCAAGCGCCCGCCGCCTCGAGACACTGCGCAAGGAACTTTCCGAAGCCCGCGAAAAATCGCAGGGTATCAAACTTGCGTGGGAAAAGGAAAAAGCAGCCGTGGACAAGACCCGCAAGCTGCGGGAGGAGATCGAGGCGATGCGACTGGAGATGGAAAAAGCGGAGCGGGCCTACGATCTCAACAAGGTCGCGGAACTGCGGCACGGCAAACTGCCCCAGCTCGAGGCGGAACTGAAGCGGCTCGAAGCCAAGGGCCGCGGACAGGAAACGACGTTGTTCAAGGAAGAAGTTTCCGAGGAGGAAATCGCCGAGGTGGTATCGAAATGGAGTGGCGTTCCCGTCACGCGTCTCGTCGAGGGCGAAAAGGAGAAGCTTCTGCGCCTCGAGGAGGTGTTGCATGAGCGGGTCGTGGGTCAGCACGAGGCCGTCACGCTGGTGACCGAGGCGATCCTGCGCGCCCGCAGCGGGATCAAGGATCCGCGCCGGCCGGTTGGAAGCTTCCTGTTTCTGGGGCCGACCGGAGTCGGCAAAACCGAGCTCGCGAAGACCCTCGCGGAAACATTATTCGACACCGAAGCGGCGATGGTGCGCATCGACATGTCCGAATACATGGAGAAGCATAGTGTGGCGCGGATGATTGGGGCGCCGCCGGGTTACGTGGGCTACGACGAAGGCGGGCAGCTCACCGAGGCGGTCCGGCGCAAACCCTATGCCGTGATCCTTTTCGACGAGGTCGAGAAAGCGCATCCGGATGTGTTTAATGTGCTGTTGCAGGTGCTCGATGATGGACGCATCACGGATTCGCAGGGGCGCACGGTGGATTTCAAGAACACCGTCATCATCATGACCTCGAACATCGGTTCGCGTTTCCTGCTGGAGGGAGTGACGGGCAGCGCGATTCCGGAGAGCGTGCGCGAAAGCGTTTTGGCCGAACTGCGCAAATCGTTCCGTCCGGAGTTTCTCAACCGCATCGACGAAACGATCCTCTTCAAACCGCTGACGCTGGAGGAAATCACGACGATCGTGGACCTGTTGCTGGCTGACCTCAACAAGCGCCTCGCCGATCGCCGCGTCACCGTGGTGCTCGACAAAAAAGCGAAGGAGTGGGCGGCCGAAAAGGGCTACGACCCGGTGTTCGGCGCGCGTCCGTTGAAGCGCTTCCTGCAACGGCAAATTGAAACCAAGCTGGCTCGAGCGCTGATCGGCGGCGAAGTCAGCGAGGGCTCCGAGGTCAAATTCTCGGTCAAGGATGACACGCTGGTCATGAAATAAATTGTCCGCTGAACGCCCCGCCGGAAGGGGGCTGGCGGCAAAGCTCGCGGCATCCGCGCCGTTTCAGGCCACGGCGAAAGTGGTAGGTCAGGGTGTTCGCGTCGCTTCCCACGGACGATGACCGACTTGCTTGCGGAAGAATGCGAGTGGGCGGCGCAACGCGCCGCCTTTTTCGCTCCTCGCGCGGGACCCCACCGCCGCGTTCTAACGCCGGCCCTGGAAATCCCCTCGGCGGAGGTCGCGAGGTGGACGGGCCGGCGACCACAATCCGGCGCTTCGCGCCTCAACTTCCCTTCACGTCGTAGCAGTAGATCAGGTCCTGGTCGCGCAGGTAGAGTTTCCCGTTGCTGATCACCGGATGAGTCCAGATCTTGCCCCGGGCGCTGCGAATCTTCGTTTGTGGGTCGAGTTTGAACCGGCCGTGTTCCTTCCAGCCCTTCGGCGAGGCTTCGACCAGCACCACCGTACCGGTGGATTCCTCGAGGCAATACAGCATGCCATCCGCATAACCCACGGCGCCCTTGGTCAGCTTGCGCTCGCTCCAGACTTCCTCGCCCGTGGCAAAATTTTGACACACCCAGGCGACGTCATTGTGCCCGTAGATATAATCTCCGATCAGGATCACCCCGCCGTGATGATTCTTCATCACTTTGTTTTCGTACACTACCGTGACGTCGTTGGCCGGCCCGATGCGTACCATCTTGCAGCCGGAGCCGTAACCGGCGGTCACATAGACTTCATTGCCCCGCACGATGGGCGTGGGAATCACGGCTGTGCGCCCCGGGAACGATGTTTTCCAAAGTAGTTTCCCGTCCTGCGCGGCAATGCCGACGACGCTCTGCTCCGTCCGTTGTACGTATTGCGGCGTGTTGTTGATCACGGCGGGAACGATGGAGGAATAGTGCGCGGCATCGGTGAACTCCTTCGACTGCCAGCGCAGCTTGCCGGTCTTCTTGTCGAGGGCCGCAAGGGCGCCCTTGCTTCCGCCCGGGGTGCACAGCACCACGTCGCCATCGACCAGTACGGATTCGGTGTAGCCCCAGTGCGGCAATGCGCCCCCGAGCGACTTCATGGTGGTTTGCCAGATAATCGTGCCGTTGGCGGTATTCACGCAGCTCAGCACTCCCGGGCCACTCATCGCGTAGACGCGGTCGCCATCGACACTGGGGGTGCCCCGGGGTCCGTTGCCCCAATCGTTGTCGAGCACCTGCCCCAGCTTTGCGAACCAGACTTCATTGCCCGTGTTCGCGTCGAGCGCGAGGAGGACTTCGTTGCCGTCGCGCGTGCCCAGCGTGAACAGTTTTCCGTTCACGATCGCTGGTCCCGAATAACCGCTGCCGCCCTGTTCGTACATCCACACCCGCCGCGGACCTCCCGCCGGCCACGTCTTGAGCAAGCCGGTCTCCTTCGAGACATCGGTGCGGTCAGGACCACGCCATTGCGGCCAGTCGAAGTTTGCCGCGCTCGAAGTTTGCGGCGATAGGGCAACCAGGACGATCGGAAGAGCCAGGAGTTTCAGGATGTGTTTCATGGATTTCTGCTAGTTTACCCGAGTCGCAGGACGAGGTTCGGGCGGGGGGCGATCACTTCAAATCTAGTTGGCAGCAATTTTCGTTTTCGCAATCCTTCCGCGCCAAGGGGAGGCGAAGATCTTCGGCCAAGGCTGCGGGAGCCGCGCAGCAAGTTGGGCGTTGAGGAACGCTGATGGTCCGGATTATCTAAAAAAGAAACCATGCCCGCCGAACCCATTCGCTATTTCGACCGCTATGCCCGAACCGTCAAAACGGAGAAGGTCTTTGGGGAAAAATGGGTGCGCCTCGCCTATGAAAATCCAGGTGGCCGACTGATGGTGTGGGCCATGGTCCGGCGCGCCTGGTTCTCGCGCTGGTATGGGTTCAGGATGAACAAGACGGTGAGTTCCCTGCGGATCATGCCGTTTATCACCGAGTATGACATCGACGTGGACGAGTTCGCGAAGTCGCCTTTCGATTACAAAACGTTCAACGAATTCTTCTACCGGGCGCTCAAGCCCGAGGCGCGACCGATCGCGCCGGCGCCCGAGCTGGCGGTGTTCCCCGCCGACGGGCGGCACCTCGCTTTTCAGGACATTCAAGCGGCCGCGGGCTTTTATGTGAAGGGTTCGAAGTTTTCCTTTGCCGAGTTGTTGGGCGACGAAGAGGTGGCGACGAAGTTCGCCGGTGGCGCGATGCTCATTTCGCGCCTGTGTCCGGTGGATTACCATCGGTTCCATTTTCCCGTTGCCGGTCTGCCCGGAGAATCACGGCTGATTCAAGGCTGGTTGTACTCGGTGAGTCCGGTCGCTTTGCGGCGCCGTTTGCGGTACTTGATTGAAAACAAGCGCGAGATCACGCTGATCGAGTCGCCGCAGTTCGGGACGGTCGCGATGGTCGAGGTGGGCGCCACGAACGTGGGCGCCATCCGGCAGAATTACGTGCCGGGACGCCCGGTGGAGAAGGGCACCGAGAAGGGCCTGTTCGCCTTTGGCGGGTCGTGCGTGATTACGGTTTTTCAGCGAGGCCGGATCACCTTTGACGACGACATCGTGGCCCAAAGCGCGCAGCAGCTCGAAACGTACGCCCGCATGGGCGATCGCCTCGGGGTAGCGCGCTGCTGACCCACGGAATCCCGCCACGGCGACCTTCAGACGGGGCGGTTTGGACTCTTTCTCTTTCTTCTTCCTCCTTATCTTTCTCCCCAACCCGCAGCGCCCGGTCGCGACTGCTGTTCCTGCCCCATTTGAGCAACGCGATCGTCCGCCCCGACCGGGGGGAAAGTGCCTCTCGATCTTCTTTGCTCCAACTCTCCGGTTTAAACCTCTCCGCCCGTGGCCAAGTTTCTTCTGCTCACTGTCTTCCTTTTCGCCGGGTTTCGCTTGGGCGTGCGCGCCGCCGATTTCCCTTTTGCGGAGGCCACCATCGACGGCCTGCAGCAACGCATGGCCGCCGGAACCCTGACCGCGCGCGAGTTGACGGTCGCCTATTTGCAGCGGATCGCCGACTTGGATCAGGCAGGGCCGCAGCTCAAGGCGGTGATCGAGGTAAATCCCGACGCGCTGGCCATCGCGGAACGGCTCGATGCCGAGCGCAAGGCGGGCCGGGTGCGTGGACCCCTGCATGGCATCCCGATTCTCATCAAGGACAACATCGCCACGGCGGACCGCATGGAAACCACCGCGGGTTCGCTGGCACTCCTAGGCGCCAAGCCGCCCCGGGACGCGCATGTGGTCACCCGGCTGCGCGAAGCGGGCGCTGTTTTGCTGGGAAAGACGAATCTCAGCGAGTGGGCCAACTTTCGCGGAGAACGCTCCGTCAGTGGATGGAGCGGGCGGGGCGGGCAGACGCGGAATCCCTACGCGCAGGATCGCAGCCCGAGCGGATCGAGTTCCGGCTCCGCCGTGGCGGTCGCCGCCAATCTGTGCGTCGCCGCGATCGGCACGGAGACGAATGGCTCAATTGTGTCACCGGCTTCCGTGTGCGGCATTGTGGGATTCAAGCCCACGGTCGGCCTCGTGAGCCGGTCGGGAATCATTCCGATTGCGGAAACCTTCGACACCGCGGGACCCATGACGCGCACCGTGCGAGATGCCGCGCTCATCCTCGCGGCCATCGCCGGCGTCGATGAACGCGACGCGGCCACGGCGCCACTGCCGGCGGCGCTGGCCGAAAAAATCGCGGCGAAACCGCGGGCGAATGCGCTGAGCCAAGCGCGCATCGGACTCGTGCGGGGCGGCGTCCCGCGGTCCGATGTGGCGCAGGCGCTGGAGAGCGCGCTGGCCGCATTGCGGGCGGCCGGGGCCGAAGTAATAGACCTCGGGGAGTATGCGGGAATCGCGGCTTCTTCCCGCGAGCGCACGGAGATCATGCTGTATGAAATGAAGGCCGGCATAAACGCCTATCTCGCGCAACTCGTGCCGGGCAAGTCGCCCCGCACCCTGGCAGACCTGATCAAGTTCAACGACGAAAACTGGGCCACGGAGCAGCCGCTGTTTGGCCAGCAACAGTTCACCCGGGCGCAAGCAAAGGGCCCGTTGACGGATGCGGATTATTTAGCCGCGCGGGAAAAGTGCCGGCGGCTCGGTCGGGTGGAAGGCATCGACGCGCTGATCGGACAACACCGCCTCAACGCCTTGGTGGCGCTGACGACGGGACCGGCGCCCTTGATCACGCCGCCGGCCGCGGGTGACCCTCTCTTCGGTCCGAAAGGGCATGGCGCCGGCGGAGGATCCACGTTGCCCGCGATGGCGGGCTATCCGAGCGTGACGGTTCCGATGGCGCAAATCGCGGGACTTCCCTTTGGGCTGATGTTTTACGCCAGCGCGTGGAGCGAGGCGGAACTGATTGCGCTGGCGGCGGATTTCGAAAGCCGCACGCGGGCGCGTTTCGAGCCGAAGTTTCGGCCGACGGCGGAGTGAAGGCGGCGGCAAGATTTCGGCGCTTGCGCCAGTGGAATTCGTGCTGCGACATTTGTTCTGACGCCGGTTGAAGCTCGGGTGGTGGAATGGCAGACACGAAGGTCTTAGAAGCCTTTGCCGTAAGGCGTGCAGGTTCGAGTCCTGTCCCGAGCACCAGCTACAGAGGAGAGAGTATTCTAGGGAACGGAAAGGGAACAAACACGCCAACAGGTGGACCCGAAGCCATCTTTTTAGACGAAAACACATGGCTTCGGAATAAGGCGGAAGGAAGCGTGACTGCGTGCAGGCAACCTCATGTCGTCGGGCGGGTGGCCACCCCGGGGGGAGGGGATCCGTCCGCCCTTCTCGGCGTCGAATCGGGATTGATTTCCTCCCTGTCAAAATAATTGCCGCATGACATGGGGCCGAATCGATTTGGTTGGGGGGCACGTGAAGGTTGATGCCGCGATCGCAAAGACGTCTAGCCGCCGCATTATCCCTATGACGGAAAATCTTCGTGCATGGCTTGAGCCGCACGCGAAGAAAGCTGGCCCCGTCCGGCCGGTGCCTCGTGTCGCGTATCCACTTTATCGCGCAGCCCGGCCTCCGGCAGTCGCAATGCTCAAGGCGAGTGGCGAAGCGCCTTCAAACCTCGAGGAATGGCCGCACAACGCGCTTCGGCATTCATTCGCCTCGTACCGTATGGCGATCGTGACTAACGCCGCGCAGGTGGCTGAGGAATGCGGGCACAGCGTGCAGGTGATGAAGACGCATTACCGTGATTTGGTGACTAAGAAGGATGCCGAGGCGTGGTTTGCGGTTATGCCAGCGAGTGCTGCAGGGAACGTTGTCGAATTCGTTCGGGCGGCGGGTGACTGAAGACGTCTTCCGACCGTGCTATCAGCCGGCAGGCCGTTCAAGATGGCGCATAGTTTCCGCGAACCAAGTGTTGCCAGTCTTCCGCCGCGCGTCGCGTTCCCTTGTAAATGCTTAGATGTACCGATCGAGATTGCGTGCGCCACCGTCCGCTCCGCGTAGCTGAAACCGGAACCCGCGTTCGTCTGTAATTACCCGAAACATTTCCACGTGCCTAAATCGAGCCTTTGCCCTCAATGCATCGCGTAATGCAGTATATTGCTCCGGGCAGCACCTCGCCCCAGCAATAATGATGCGAAGAAGGGTCGGATCGAAGTTCAACGGCCGTTGTTCGCTCGGCGGCATCAAAACAGCGGCGAACTGCTGGGCACGCCTGCGCAAAACCTTGACGACAGTATCCCCGACACCTTCGAGTTCGAGGATGCCCCTGCCGAGTACGCCGAACGTCCCGAAATCAAGGATCGACTCGACAGCTTCGCAGAAACGCGCGGCGGAGAACTCCAGTCCCTTGTGGAGTCAGCCGATTCAGTGGCAGGAAGTCGCCGAACGCTATCCGCACCTGAGGGAGCGTTTGGAAAAAGAATACGGTTCGTCTCAAAAGAGGGGCTGAATCCCGGCGCCATTGCCGGCGAATCTTGACGACAGCGTCGCGCAGACGATTAAGTTCGCTCCTGCCCCCGATGAGTACGCCAACCGCCCCGACGTCTAAGACTGGATCAACTCCATCCCTGAACTCCGAGGGGCAAAAATCCGAGTTGTTCGGGAGCAGGATAATTCCGATGGAGGACTTTTACCGGCGGTATCCGCACTTGAAGGGGTATTCAGCAAGCGGATCTTCTTTGTCGAAAAAGACGCTCTAGATTTTGACCCGGCCTCTCATCGCGATTAACCGAACACGATTCTTGTGAACGCGGGCAGTGCGTTGCCAGGTCAGTCACTGACCAGCGCGGAAGGAAGAATCGGGCGGCTAACCGCCATCAGTTTACCGCTTTTCTCGGCGAGGTTGCCATTGGCCAATCGTTGACAGATACAGCTTGAGGACCCTGCGTTTCGCGGCGTATCCCTGCCTAACTTTTCACTGCGCAGAGAATGTCCGAGAAAAGGGATATTGGTCCGTGTTCACACGCAGTGGCTTTTGCAGCGCCGCTGCGAGCGTCTGGGTCGCGGGCGAAGCTCCAAGTCCGGGGTGTGGGCCGGCGATTTTCGGGCGTCACCGCCTCGCTAAGCGAAGCAACAGTAGTTCGCCCAACGTCCCGCATTCAACGTCGAGCAAGGTCTTGGACAGAAATCGTGGGACTCCGCGTTTTGCGCGTCAAAAGATTGCAAGCTTTGCCAGGTATTCCGCGTCGGGATCTTCGCCGCGCGAAGAGACCAGCAAGCCCCGGTAAAACGGCGGAGCAGGTCCGTTCTCCGTCGGTAGGCCGGGGCCGGCTTTTAGTTCAGCCGTGCCTTCCGGCGCGTCCCATCGATTGCCTCACCCGTCGCAGCGGGCCGGCGTGTATCACTAAGTGACGGCGCCCAACGACGATTATTGCAACGTGAACGTTGCCGTTGCCGTGACCGTGCTGTTCGCGGCGTCGGCGGAGCGAACGGTGTAGGTGTACGTCACCCCTTTTGACCCACGGAAGCTCCGACGGTGATCGGTCGTCAGGGTGCTGTTCGTATACCACGTGCCGCCAATATTAACGTCGGTGGTGGACGGATTATTCGTCGTCCACCGGATCTCAAAAAGGCCTTGTTTTAGATTGGTCACGACGGCGGTCGGTCCATTCGTGATGGTGAGCGCAATGGCCAACGGGGGCGGCGGGGGCGGCGGAGCCGTCAGGCCAGCCAACGCCGAAAGGGCGGATTCCGCCTGCACCAGGCCGAATCCATAGAACGGGTCACGTCCGGGGTCGCCGAGATCCTGCGCCGTCGAGGTGAGGGCCTGCCGCACCTGG
>JBEENF010000107.1:0-9737 GCA_041192325.1 Verrucomicrobiota bacterium | reverse complement strand
GGTGGCGGGAAAATGCCGACCTCTGGTTCTTCGTCACCTGGGCGGTCTTCGTGCTGCTGTTTTTCTCCAAGTCACAGTCAAAACTGATCCCCTACATTCTGCCCGTCTTTCCCCCGCTCGCGATTGTGCTCGGAGTGTGGCTGGCGAAAGCGTGGCAGGAAGAACTGGTACCGCCGCTCCGCCTCGGACTGCGGGTTTTTACGTTCCTGTGCGGGCTGCTGGCAGTGGCGTTGTTGGTGGTCGCGTTCAAGCCGGGCGTGTTGAGCGAACCGGGCCAGGCGGAGAGCGTGCGGCCTTATGCGGTCGCCATGGCGGCCATCCTGCTGGCGGGGGGGATATTGGCGCTGTGGTTCGCGCGGGTCCGCCGCGGGCGGGCGGCGCTGAAGGCGTTGTTCGCCACCACGCTGGGCTTTCTCCTGCTGCTCGCAGTGGCGGCGCCGGCCATTCGCAGCACCAGGAATCTCGCCTTGATCGCGCGCGAACGGATGCGGCCTGAAGATCGCGTCTACCACTACCACGCGTTCTTTCACGACTTTGTTTATTACACGCAGCGACCAGTGGGGCTGGTCAGCTACTTGGATGAGCTCGAGGTCCAGTTTCTCGCTCCGGCCGAACGCGCCGCGCGCTTCATCGACGAAACCGAGTTCCGCCGGCAATGGAGCGAGGCGGGTCGCGTTTGGATCGTCGCGCGCAAACACCAGGCGAAGCGACTGCTCGAGGATCCGGCGTTTCGTTATCATTTGATCGCCGAAAGCCCGACCCATTACCTCTGCAGCAATCAACCCTGACATGGCCGTTCCCGCCCCAGCATCCGCCGCCGCCGCGCCGCCCGTTCCGTTCCTGCCGTTGACCCGGCCCACCATTGATGAGGAGACCATCGCAGGCGTGGCGGACGTATTGCGCTCGGGTTGGATCACGTCGGGACCGAAGGTGAAGGAACTTGAGGCCAAGCTGTCCGCCTATTGCGGTGGACGCCCGGTGCGCGTCTTCAACTCCGGCACCTGCACGATGGAAATCGCCTTGCGCATCGCGGGGATCGGCGCCGGACACGAAGTCATCACGACCCCGCTTTCCTGGGTGGCCACGAGCAATGTCATTCTCGAAGTCGGCGCGCGGCCGGTGTTCGTCGAGATCGATCCCTTGACGCGCAATCTCGATCTCGAACGGATCGAAGCGGCCATCACGCCCGCCACGCGGGCGATCATGCCGGTCGACCTGGCAGGCCTGCCGGTCGATCGTGACCGGCTTTACGCCCTCGCCACGCGGCATCGGCTGCGGGTGATCGAGGACGCCGCGCAATCGTTCGGCAGCGCGTGGCGGGGCCGCCGGATCGGCACGACGGGCGATTTCGTGTCGATTAGTTTTCATCCGAACAAGAACATCACGACGATCGAAGGCGGCGCGCTGGTGATGAATGACGAGCGCGAGGCGAAGCTCGCGGAACAATACCGCCTGCAAGGCGTGGTCCGGTCGGGCTTCGATGGCATGGAAGTGGAACTGGTGGGCGGAAAATTCAACCTGACCGATGTGGCGGCGCGGGTGGGGTTGGGACAGTTGCCGCGGCTGGAAGAATTCAACGCCCGCCGCCGCGCGCTGGCCCGTCGCTATTTCGAACTGTTTGATGCGCCTGCGCTCGCCGGGCTTGGCCTGGGGCTGCCCCCGCGCGATTTTGAGCAAAGCAACTGGCACATGTTTCAGGTCGTTTTGCCGGAAGAACGGCTGACGATTCGGCGCGCGGAGGTGATGGCCAAATTGCACGCTGCCGGTATCGGAACGGGAGTGCATTATCCGGCGATCCACCTGTTCGCGCTTTACCGGCGGCTGGGTTGGAGGGACGGCGACTTCCCCGCGGCCGAGCGCATGGCGCGAAATATCCTGTCGCTGCCGCTCTTTCCGGCGATGAGCGACGCCGACGTGCGGCGGGTGGTCGAAACGCTCGGCGAAGTTTTGCAAGCCCATCTGAAGTGAGCCGGCAGGGGTGGCGCCGCCGCGGGCCCTTTTCGGGTCGCGCAGTTTTCTCGATTCCTGGATTCCCTCGCGCGGTTCGAACGCTTTAGCTGGATTGCCTCGTCTCCTCTCTTCGACTTCCCGTGTCCGCCTCTTCGACCCTCGCGCTTTCGATTGTAATCCCGGTTTACAACGAAGAGCTGAATCTGCCCACCTTGTTTGGGCGACTGTACCCCACGCTCGACGCCCTGGGCCGGAGTTACGAAATCATATTCACCAACGACGGGTCCGCCGATGGATCGATGGCGTTGCTGCGGGCCCAGCACGCGGCGCGGCCCGATGTGACGCGGGTAATCGATTTCAACACGAACTACGGGCAGCACATGGCGATCATGGCCGCGTTTGAGCGGGTGCGGGGTGAGGTGATCTTCACCCTGGACGCGGATCTGCAGAATCCGCCCGAGGAGCTGCCCAAGCTGCTGGCGCAAATCGACGCCGGGCACGACTACGTCGGCGGCTATCGCTTGGAGCGGAAGGACTCGCTGTTTCGCACCTACGCGTCGCGCTTCGTGAATTTTGTCCGCGAACACACCACGAGCATCGAAATGCGGGACCAGGGCTGCATGCTGCGGGCTTATCGTCGCCCGATCGTGGAGGCGATCGTACGCAGCGGCGCCATCAACACCTTCATTCCCGCGCTGGCCTACAGTTTCTCCGGCAATCCCACCGAGGTAGGGGTGCGCCACGAGGAGCGGCATGCAGGGGTTTCGAACTATTCCTTCTACCAGTTGATCCGGTTGAACTTCGATCTGATCACCGGCTTCTCGCTGGCCCCGCTGCAATACTTCACGATGTTCGCGATGGCGTGCTCGGCGGGGAGTTTCTTCCTGGTGGTCATCCTCGCGCTGCGCCGCATCATTATCGGGCCGGAGGAAGGCGGGACCTTTACGCTGCTCGGCATCGTCATTTTCCTGCTCAGCGTGGCGATGATCGGCATCGGGCTGATCGGCGAATACATGGGCCGCACGTATCAGGTGGTGCGCGCCCGGCAGCGCTATCACGTGCGCGAAATGCTAGAAACGAAAACGGGCGCCTGATTGGGCGCGGGTCGCATTTAGAGCGCTGACTTTTTGGGCGGCTGCAGCTGCAGCAGGACGTTCGCCACCGTGATGAGACTGCCGCCGATCGCCAGCGTCCATGTCGCCCCTTCGTTGGCATAAGTCACGCCGGGCAAAATCGAAAACAGGCCGGGCAGAAAAAGCGCGAAGCCGGAGGCGAAGATGGGTTCCACGCAATAGACCAGGCCCGCCTCGGTGGCGGTGATTTTCGGCTGCCATCGGTTCATCAGCAAATACGCCGCCACGGTGCAGAGGAGCGTGAGCGCGACGGTGAAACCAACCCACAGCTCGGAGTGCCAGGGTCGCAGGAGAGCGGCGGTGGTTGGCGCGACGACCACCGTGAGACTGCTCAGAATTATCGCCTGCACCGCAAACAGCACGAGCGTCAGCTGTTCGGGCCGGTTCGCGGAAAATTCCTTTTTCTCGAGCCAGAGGATCTGGCCCATGAAGAAAAGCGAGCAAAGCAAGGTCTCCCATTCCCCCCGTCCGAAACGCATTTCCCCCCAGTTGAATTGTCCCAGGATCGCGACGCCCGCCAGCACGAGCGCGCTGCAGACCCACACCAGCCAGCCCGGATTGTGCCGCGTCTTCCACGCCACCCAGATCGGGATGAGGATGGCGTAGAACTGGGTGAGAAACGCGGAGGTGCTGGCGGACGTGAATTGCAGCCCGTCGCTTTGCAGCAGCATGCCGGCTGAGGCGAAGAGTCCCATGATCCCGCCTTGCTTCAATTCCTGCCGAGTCACCCTCCAGACCTCGCGGCCCCAAAAGGCGGTGAGCACGGCCAGCGCGAGTACGAATCGCGGCGCCACCAGATAGAGCGCGGAAAACCAGGAGCCGCCCTCCAGCTGCAGCTGCGCCTGCAGGAGCCCCATCGCCTTGATCAGCGGAAAGCTCATCCCCCACAGCACCGTCGCCACCACCAACATGAGGAGCGCGCGGGTGCGCTGGGATGCGGCGGTTTGAGTCATGCGGCGGGGCGAACGATTACCGTGAAGCTGCCCTTCTGCCTCGCCAAGCCAATTGAGGGCTGTGGCTCCCCGGCGCCCTCAGGCGCAGTTCGCGTCGTTGCCGGAGTGCAGGAGAACGGGTTGGCGGGTCCGCCGGTATTTCGCCGGCGGCAGTTGCGGCCTACGTCTCCGTCCACCGGTTCCGTGACCCGGAAAATTTCGCGCTGACCGGGATCAATCGCCCATCCGCTGAAAGCGAGGCGCCCGGGCGGCGCCGGGGGTGGCGGAAATCAACTCCATGAACATCGCCGCCGGCCGTATCCACAAGCCTGATTCGCCGTAAAGCGCTTGATAGACTACCAGGGGTTCAAGCGTTTCGGAATGCCGCGCCAGGCCGATCACGCGGTATTCCCCGCCTTTGTAATGCCGGTAACGGCCAGGCTTGGGCTCCGCCGGGAGCGGCGGCAGTGAATCGGCGTTCATGCGGCAGTTGAGCGGAAGCCCGGGCGTCGACGGCAGCGCCCGCTCACTTCGCTTCGACCCGCAGGATTCCCCGCATCGACATGGCGTGGCCGGGAAAGCTGCAGAGGTAATCGTAGTCGCCGGCGGTGGCCGGGGCCGTGAAGAACAAGGTGTCCGAGGCGCCCGGCGCCACGAGGGCCGTGTGCACAATCACGTCGCTGCTCTCCGGCACATAATTCCGCGCCGTGCCCTCCAGCCCGAGCGCGATCGCCGCGTCGCCGACGGCGGACCCGCGGCCGGGCGCGCAAAGCACGAAGTTGTGCAGCATGTCGTCGTCATTGCGGAACACGAGGCGCACTCGCGCGCCCGCGCGCACCGTGATCAATGCCGTGTCAAATTTCATCCCGGGCTGCGTTCCCAGCAGGATCGTGCGGTCGCCATCCGCATCGGTCCAGTCCGGCGGCGCCTTCGTCGGATGCTTCGGCGTCGCCGCGGTTGCCGCGGCGGGCACGACGGCCACGCAAAGTTCGGCCTCCCTGGCCTCCACGGGAATGATCCGCGGCCCAGCGGGAATCCGGTTCAACGTATAATAGGCGAAAGAGTGGAGTAGCGCGCTGCCGTTCGCGGCGCGCAGACCGTTCGCCCTGATCTCGTGAATATACCCTTCACGCAGGCACGCATTGGCCAGCCGGACGCTGAGTCCATCGGGCGCCACAACCACTTTGCGCACGGGGCATCCCACGCGGTTGACCGGCGCGCTGCCGTAGGCTTGGTGGTAAAGATAGGTGAAGCCGGCGACGCTATAAGTGGCGGGATTCTCCGCGGTCGCGCGATCGACCGGTTGCGTGAACGTCAGTAGAAAGCCATCCGGCTGCGCGCGCACTTCCTTGATCTCGAAAGGCATTTGCCCGGTCCAGGTCAGGCGTTCGATGCCGTACTGCTTTGGCCCAACCGAGCCCCAGCCGCGCGCGGTCTCGCCGGCAAATAGCGCCCCATCCTCCCCGTAGCCGAGCCGGATGATGCCGGAATCGAACCCTTCCCGAAACGGATAGCTCGCGCCCTGCCACACGTCTTTCACCTGCTCGAGCGTCATGCGGGTGATTTTGCTCTGGCCCTGATCGCCGATAAAAAATTGCCCGCTGAACGGCCCGAATTTTCCGTCCGTTCGATCCTCCACGATGCCGGAGGTCGAAATTCCAAACACCGTGTGCGGCAGCCACACGGCCGGCAGTTTCAGTCCGGGCAGATTTTTCGCCACCTCCGACATGGGCTGCTCGAAATCGGTGATGTCCTCGGGCCGCAGCTTTACCGGTGAACCCGGCAGGCGGCTCCACGCGAGGGACGCGGGGTGGCCCGCAAAATCACCGGGCGCGATATGCGTCACGCGCCCCGAACCGACCCATTCTCCCTGGTTCTCGGCCATAAACCACTCGCCTCTCGACGTGAGGATGAAGCCGCAGGGCGAGCGCAAACCGGCGGCAATCGGAATCAACTGACCGTCGGGCGTGATTTCGACCATCCAGCCCCGCCACGGCACGGGGGCCTGCGTGGCGCCACCGAAGGCGACGTTCAGCGTGACCCGAACGTTGCCGTTCGGCGCCAGCACCGGACCAAACGCGTATTCGTGGTAGCTGCCCGAAAGAGGCAACTTGGCCACGGTCTCGAAAACGTCCGCGCGGCCATCGTTGTCCGTGTCCACCACCCGCGTGAGCTCCTGCCGCTGCGCAATGTAATAGCCGCCCTTCGGGGCCGCGATGATGCCCAGCGGTTCGTGAAGGCCGGACGCGAACAGGGAAAATTTCGGCGTCGCCGCAGCGTCGTAAGCCCCGTCCACCCACCACACTTCGCCGCGGCGCGTGGTGACAAGCAAGCGCCGGCCCGGCTGCGGCAGGATGCCACTCACTTCGAGTACCAGATTTTCCGGTAGGACCAACGGGGTCCGTTGCCAATACTGTTGCTCGCGGGCGACGAGCGCCTCGGATGGTTGGGCGAAACGCTCCGCGGCGGAGGGATTCTGCGCGCGATCGGACGCGGCCCAAGTGGCGCCGGCGGTGAGCAACACCGCGGCCGAGGCGGCCAGCCGGCGCGCCGAGATGACGTGAGGGGGAAAGGTTCGCGCAGGGGCGGCGGGCGATTTCATGGGCGCGATTACCAGACGATCGAGTAGGTGATGGGCTGTCCCACGGTGGATCGAACCACGGGAACCGCGAGTTGTTGCCGGCCGCCCCGGTCGCGCAGCACCGGCCGCAGCCGGGAATCCGCGGGCCAGTCGAGATACCATTCGCGATCGCCGATGATCCAACCCGCGCCATCCGGCTGCGGGGTGATCGTCGCCGCCTCGGCCAGCAGGACCCACGTGGACCAGTCGGGCAATTTGGTGGCGCTCAGCTCGATCGTGCGCGTGAGGCCGCGGCCATCGGCCACCGCCGCGATCCGATCCCGCACGCCAATGCCGGAAAACGCGGAGTGAAAAACCGGCAGCCCGTCGGCTTCCAGCGTGTATCCACGGGAGGACCACAGCGCATCGGGCTGGTCGGGCCACTGGCCGCTCTGGGCGGATTCGATCGCGGCGAGGAGCGGTTTGGCGCTAAAAGTAAGGGCGGGTCCCGTGGGTTTTCCGAGCTGGCTGGAACCGCGCGCCTCCCACATCTCGACCGTGTCGAGAAAGCTCCCGCGCCAAGCCCGCAGGACGGCGCCGGTTTCGAAATCGTAGGAGAAGTGCGCGCCGGCCGGCGTGCCGACATTCAGCGCGTAGAGCCGCTTCCGCGGTTCGAACGGCACGAAGCTGCGCTGCGTGAGCACCCGGTCTTGCGGCTCGACCCGGATGCCCGCCGCCGGCGAGCCGGAGGGGTTTTTTTCCGCCCCCGCAGTGAGCATTTGCCGCGGCAGGCCCGGCCCTTCCGCCGTCCACTCAAGGGAGGGCCGTCCGGCGGTTTGGAGCAGGTCCAGGCGGAACGGATGCCGGCCCGCTTTGAGCACGACCGCGCCGGGATGGCTGCCTTTCTCCAGCGGGATCACGACTGGTTGCTCGTCGATCAACAGCCGCACGTTGCCCGTGGATGCGATGGTGAAGCCATACTGTCCATCGCGCGGAACGACCAGCGTGCCCGTGAACACGAGGCCGAATTTACCGGTTTTCTCGACCGCGGTGTGCGCGAAGCGCTGCAGGGCGCCCTCCCTGGTGGGTGGCAGCCCGTCATACTCGCCCATGCGTTTGAATTCACCGGCGTGCAGCCGGTAATGCAGTTCCTCGACCGCGAGCGGCGCCGAGGCAAATCGTTTCACCGCGATGGCCCGCAGCGCGATCGCGCCGTGATCCCCCTGAATCATCAGGGGGCCGGTCGCGCCTTCCTGGGGAAAAGCTGGGCTGCGCGTCGGGCCGCTTACCTCGACGTTTTCGTGAATGACAAAGCCGTTCAGCGCCACCCGCTTGAACCGCGCGTTGCGTGTTTTCCGGCCCGCGGCGTCGAAGCGCGGCGCCTCGAATGCGACATGGAGATGCTGCCACAAGCCGGGCGCGCGGGAGGCATTTGCGCGCGGCGCGTGTCCGTCGTAGCCCTCCTGGCCTTTGCCGCGCGCCGGATCCCACCGGTGGTAGATGCCGCCATTGTCGCCGGACTTCGGCTGGCGCACGCCCCAGCTATCCATCAGCTGAATCTCGTAGCGGCCTTGCAGATAGATGCCGGAATTGGCTCCGGGCGGCAGCAGAAAATCGAGGTCGAGCTCGAGGTCGCCATGTTCCCAGGCGGTGAACAAATGCCCGCGCGCGCCGACGCGCGGCGTGTTGACGAGCACTCCGGCGCCCGCAGTGGCCACGAGCGTCTTGTCGCGCCGCGGATTGCCCTCGAGCCCGCCGGCGATCTGCCAGTTGGCGGCCGGGTTCTGAAACTCCGCCAGCGTGTCCAGCCGCAGCGGTTCGGGGGGAAGCAGCGGTTGCGCCAGGGCGCAGGCGGCGGAAACGACCAGGCTGACGGGCGAGAAACAACGAAGAGGGGAACAGACCATGAGGGGCGGGTCCAAAATCACGTTCGCCCGTGCCGGAGGCAAACAGCTTTTTTGCGCCGGCGCCCACCGCGGCTGGAACGACGGGCGGCCGAACGGAGTCACGCGCGGTTCGGCGCGCGGTCACGTGCTCGCATTCTGAAAAAACTCGATAACTTCGCCGCCCGGTCCTTCACAAAAGGAAACGCGAATCGGCACCGGGCCCGCGCCATTGGTGGTGGCAAGGGTGACGTTCTTCGGCTCGACGGTGATCTTCGCCCCGAATTCCCGCACGCGCGCCACGACCTCGTCCAACCGCGTGGTGCGCAGCGCGAAATGCACCACGGAGCCGTGGGCCGCCGGCACATAGGCGAGATCCTCGAACACTTCGATGTAGTTGCCGTCCCCGGTATCGAGCATGACGGCCCGCTCCGGCGCCGCCCGCCACGCGATTTTTTCCGTGCAGCCCAGCGTGTCGCGGTAGAACCGCATCGTGCGGTCCCAGTCGCGGGTTTTCAGGCAAACATGGTGAAAGCCGCCGCCGCCGAGAATGGGATTGGACATGGAAGGAAAGGGGAGGGCGCGCAGGGGAAGTCCATCAACTCCCGCGCCGCAAGGCTTCGGCCGCCGCGCGCGGCCATTCGTTGTCCACTACGGGGCCAGACGCTGCAGCAGGCTCATGAGCGGCTGCACCTCGGAAGGAGGCTGCACCCAGTCGCTGTAGAGCAACTCGGGCATGGTGTACTTTGTGTTGTAGAGGAGAAAATTGGCGTCGTCGTTGCGGGCCACCTGTCCCGCCTTCACCGTCGCCCCGGCGTAAAGCCCCACGGTTTTCATGTAAGCCAGCAGCGGCGTCCGGAGAATTTCCTCTTGGTTGCGCTCGACCTCGGCGGCTTTCGGGCCCGCGACGGCCTTCGCATCGATGCCGATGTTGAAGCGGCGCTTGAACAGCATGCGCGGGGTCGCGTCGTCGGTGATGATGAAGATGCCCTCGACCGATTTGGCTCCGATCTGGAAACCCAGGCTCGCTTCCGCCGCGCTGATCAGCACGGGCACACTCCAGCGGCCGTCGGGCTTCTTCACCATGATGACGCCGTAACCCTCCTGCACACCGAGCAGGAACCCGGCCTTGAACTGGTTGAGAATGATGATGCCCTTGGCGCGCTGGAAAACGGCGGCCGGGATCGCGGTTTGCCGGCGCGTTTGAAATCCCTGCAGGATCGCCTCGCAGGTCTCGATGCGGCTGACGAGATCGGACCGCGAGGGAGCAGCGCGCGTA
>JBEENF010000106.1:0-9762 GCA_041192325.1 Verrucomicrobiota bacterium | reverse complement strand
AGGAGACGACGCGAGGCATAAGCAGCGGAGTGACGGGCGATGCCGGACGGGTGACAAGCCGAAATAAGATCGGCACGATTTCCCGTCGGGAAACCTCCAGGGCACCCTAGCTGGACCGCGCTTTGGGGAGCTCAATCCAAAACCGGCTGCCCTGCCCGAGCTGCGAAATCACGCCCGCCCGGCCGCCCATTCGTTCCACGGCCTTTCGCACGATCGACAACCCAATTCCGGCGCCATCATACGTGCTGTTGGCGCGTTCCAGCATCCCCCACATCCGGTCCTGATCCCGCGGGGCGATGCCGATACCGTTGTCCTCCACCCACAGTCTCACCGTCGCGTCGCTCGCCTCCGCCCAGACCGTCACGTGAGGCGTGACGCCGGGCGCCACGAATTTCACCGCGTTGCCGAGCAGATTGGAAAGCGCCTGAGCCAGCGCCGGCCTGTTCGCCTGCACGCGTGGGAATGGGCCGCGCAATTCGATCTTTGCCTCGGGCGAACGCTCGTGCTGCTGGGCGTCCGCCGCTTCCCCAATAATGTCCGTCGGATCGATGGACTCAATGAGCAGCTCGGCGCGGGTGATTCGGCTATACTCCAGCAGGTCGCGAATCAGCGCACTCATCCGCTCCGCGGCCCGAATGATCCGGTCCAAGTGATCGCGCGCGCCCGCGGGCAGCTGGTGTGCGAGTTCCTCCTCGAGGAGAGCGGCGAAACCCTGGATCGAGCGCAGCGGCGCGCGCAAATCGTGGGACACGCTGTAGGAAAATGAATCAAGCTCATTGACCAGCTCTTGCAGTTTCGCCGTGCGGTCTGCGACCGCCGCTTCGAGGTCTTGATTGTGCCGTCGCAACTGCTCCTGCGCATCAACCAACCGCAATTCGGCCTCTTTCCGGTCGGTGATATCCTGCGAGAGTCCAGTAAGGCGCAACGGCTTCCCGTCGGCTCCAAAGCTCACCCGTCCGCGCTCCAGCAGCCAGCGCACCTTGCGGTCTAGCCCGATGAACCGAAACTCGGAAAAATAACTGCCTTCCGGGTCGTTGAGCGCTTTCTGCACATTCGCTTCAAAGAGCGCGCGATCCTCGGGGTACACCATGGCGCGAATCGCCTCAAAACTATCGGCTTTCTCCGTGGTGCCACGGAGCATGGCTGCATCGTTGTGATACCGCTGCACCGTGTTGGTGGGGATATCCCAAACGAAAGCGACCAGGTAGGCGGCATCGAGCGCCAGCCGCAGCGTGGACTGCGCCGACTTTTGGTGGGATACGTCCGTATTGGTGCCAACCCAGTAGAGCAGCGTGCCCGCCGCGTCGCGCACCGGCTCGGCCCGTGTCAGGAAGGGCCGATACAGTCCATCGGCGCCGCGCAACGGAAATTCCATTTCGAACGGCGCTCCGGTTCGGATGCTCTCCTGCCACACCTTAACGACCGTGGGTAAAGTGACCGGATCGTGCACCGACTGCCAGCCCCAGCCCTCCATCTGCACGGCCGTCGTGCCGGTGTATTCGTGCCAACGTCGGTTGCACCAGAAAAGATACCCGTCGGGCCGCGCCATCCAAGCCAGCTGGGGCAGAGCGTTGGCAAACAACTGCGCCTGCTCGGCGCCAAGCAGGTGGGGCACGTCCATCGCGCCCGTTTCCGTCGGGTGAAGCGGGCTGTTCACCGCCCTTCCGCGCGCTCGCTGGCGGCCTCCACGATTGCCTTCATCGCCGCGACCCAAACCCCCGGACACCGAATGACAAACTAAAAAGGCGTTGAGCGCATCAACCGCGGCGCGCGCAGCGGTTCGAATCGACAGGCTGGGTGACAGAGGTCCGTGCGGCAGAATCCCAACCGGTGCGAGCGACGGCTATTTCTTGGGTCGAAGATCCAGACGGCCGGAGAACAACCCGCCCGCCCTACGTCTCCTGCCGGAGCACTTCCAACGGGGGATGACTCGTGATGCCGCGGTTCGCGACCAACCCCGTGGTCAACGTCACCGCGACCACCGCGACCACCGCCAGAATCAATTCCAGCGGCGGCGTGGCGGGCCTCAGATGAAAAATGAACTTCGCCAGCAAGCCGTTCGCCACGATCGCCAGCAGCCCGCCGGCCATCGCCGCCAGCACGCCGAGCACCGTGTATTCCACCAGCATGATTTGCGTGAGTTGCCGGCGCGTCGCGCCGAGCGTGCGCAACAACACCGTTTCCCGGATACGCTGAAAACGCCCCGTCATGACGGCGCCAACGAGCACGATCACCCCCGTGAGCACCGTGAACAGCGCCATGAATTGGATCACGAACGCCACCTTCGAAAAAATCGCGTCGACCGTCTGCATGACCAGCGCCAGGTCAATGGCGGTCACGCTCGGCAACGCCGACACCACGGCGCGTTGCACGCGGGCCGAATGCTCGGGCGTGGCCGCGCGCACTGCGGCCACGTAAAATTTGGGCGCGCCTTCCAGCACGCCTTCGGGGAACACGACGAAAAAGTTCGGCTCCAGCCGGCGCCATTCCACCGCGCGAATGCTCGCCAGCCGCGTGCGCATCGGCACGCCCTGCACGTCCCACTCGATTTCGTCGCCGAGCTGCAGCGACATTTCCTCGACGAGTCCCTGCTCCATGGAAATGGGGATCACCGCCGCGCCCGCTGGCGCGCGGCCGATGAAATCGCCCTTCACGAGCTTTTCGGTGGACTCCAGCCGCCCGCGAAAGGTCGAACGATACTCCCGCCGCAGCGTCCAGCCGGCAATTCGCCCGTCGTTGCCGCGCCTGCCCCTGGGTTCGCCGTCGTCGTTCTCGGCGCGGACCTCCTTGCGCCGCCCGCCCGGGGTCTCGCCCCGCCCACCCGGCCCGAGCAACTGCTCCACTTTCCGACCCTTCACCGCCGCAATCCGCATGGTCACGATCGGCGCCCGGACCAGCACCGGCGCGCCCTGCTCGGCGGCGATTTTTGCCAGCGGCTCGATCTGGTCGTCCTGAATATCGAAGAACAACAGATTTGGCCGCGCCCCGCCCCCGGAGGTTTGGATCTCGTTCAACAAGGTGCTGCGCGCCAGAAAAAGCGTGAGCATCAGAAACGTGCCGAGGCCGAGCGAAAGAATCAGCAGCACGGTGCGATTCTGCGGCCGGTACAGATTCGCCACCCCCTGGCGCGCGACATACGGCAGCCGCCGCGGAAACCATTTGCGCGCCGCCCACGCGATGAATTGCGCGAGTCCGCCCAACGTCGCAAAGCCGACGGCGAGCATGCCCGCAAAACCAAGCCCGTTCTTCAGGCTTTGCGTTTGCCAGATTGCAAATGCCGCGACCGCCACCCCAATGAAAACTCCGATCGCGATCCGCCATGGATCGGGCGCCGTGCCGGTCGTTTCCGCGATCGCGGACCGCAAAGCGACCAGCGGCGACACTTTGCGCACCGCCAGCAGGGGCAGCACGGTAAACAGCACGCAGATCACCAGCCCCGCCAGCCCGCCCCGCCCGACTGCGGTCCATGCCACGAAGAAATCCACCTCAAACGGCAGCACACCCCGCAACAGGTGCGGCAGTGCGATTTGAATCAAAAGTCCCAGCGCCGCCCCGACGACCGCGCCGAACACGCCGAGCGCCAGTCCCTGCACGAGATAAACCGCAAAACTTTGCCGCGCGCTCGCGCCGAGACAGCGCAACACCGCCACCGTCGTGATTTTTTGCCGCACATAAACGTGGATCGCGCTCGCGATGCCGATCGCGCCGAGGAACAGCGCCACGAATCCGACCAGGCTCAAAAAACCTTCGATGTTTTCGAGCGCGCGGCTGAGGTTTCGTTTCCGCTCCGCCACCGTGTCGAAGGAGAGCCGCTCGCCACGAAACCGGCGCCGCATTTCCCGTTCGACCGTTTCCGGCGCGACCGTTTCCGGCAGCTTCAATTGCGTGCGGTGCCGCACCAGCACGGTCTTGGCGGTGAGGCCCGTGCCCTCCAGCGCGTCCATCGAAATCAGCGCCCGCGGCGCAAACGTGGCGGAAATTGCGGAGGCCTCACCCGGAAGTTTTTGCAGCGCGCCCACGACGGTAAAGGTCGTCTGCCCGAGCTTAACGACATCCCCGGGCTTCACCTCGAACTGCCGCATCAGGGTCTCCTCGAGCAGCGTCACGGCCCCGCCCCGGCGAAATCGCGCCACCGCGTCCACCGGGTCGGCGACGAGGTCGCCGTAAAACGGAAATTCTCCCTCCGTCGCGCGAATGTTCACGAGGCGCGTGAGATCCTTCGCCGTGGGGAAAACCATCATTGACGAAAAGCTGACTTCGCGCGCGACCACCGCGCCCATGCCGGTGAGATAAGCGGTCGCGTCTTCGCCGAGCGCGGCGCGCCCGGTGACGATCAGATCGGCGCCGAGCAGACCCTTGGCCTGCTGCTCGATGGCGCGTTCCAGATTCGCGCTGAACGATCCGATCGCCACGAGCGCCGCAATCCCCAGCACCACCGAAAGCGAGAACAGCACGAGCCGCCGCCGCGACGCGCGCGAATCCCGCCACGCCATCTTCAAAATGAAATTCATGAGTTGCCGGGGGAACACCTCAGAACACGAACCCGCACCTGCGATTTGCAGTGTTTCGTTCGTACATCAGGTCGTCTTTCATGTTTTCTCCCCTTCGGTGCATCCCGCGTGTTCCGTGGGCGTTCCGGGTTCATCGCTTACGACCGCGCCGCCTTTAAGCCGCAGGATGCGCTGACAGCGGCGCGCAAGGTCGAGGTCGTGCGTCACGAGGACCAGCGTGGCGCCCTTCTCCTGGTTTAATCCGAAGATCAGTTCGACCATCGCGTGCGCCGTGTCACCATCGAGATTCCCTGTGGGCTCGTCGCAAAAAAGGATTTTGGGCCGGTTCACGAAGGCCCGCGCCAGCGCCACGCGCTGCTGCTCGCCACCCGAGAGCTGCACCGGATAGTGATCGGCCCGCGGCGCCAGCCCCACGCGTTCCAGCAGGCGCCTTCCTTCCGCCTCCACGTCGGCTCCCCCGTCGCCCCGCAGCTCCAGCGGCACCAGCACGTTTTCCAACGCGGTGAGCGTGGGCACCAATTGGAAGTTCTGAAACACGAAGCCCACGTGGGCATTCCGCGCCAGCGCGCGCGCGTCTTCATCGAGGGCGCCGATGGCCTGACCCGCCAGCCAAACCTCACCGCCGCTGGGCTGGTCCAGCCCAGCGCAAAGTCCCAGCAGGGTGGTCTTCCCGCTGCCGCTGGGCCCGACGATCGCCAGACTCGCCCCCGCTCCAAGTTCGAAACTTACCTCCTTGAGTACGGTCAGAGGACCGCCCGCCGTGCGATACGTTTTGGTCAGCCGCTGGACTTTCAGCATGGATGGCACAGTCATTTAGAGTCGGTCACCAAACACACGAATTCACCGAAATCGAGACGATGCTGCTATTATCCACCCACTTCCGGATGGCCTTCGCGCTCCCGCTCCTCGGTTGCCTGCTCGCCGCCATGCCCCCGGTCAACGCCGCTGCCAACCCGCCTGCCATCCTATTTTTTGGGGACAGCCTCACCGCCGGCTATGGGCTGGCAAATGCCACGAGCGACGCCTATCCCGCGCTTATCCAGGGCAAGATCGACGCGGCGCAGCTCGACTACCGCGTGGTCAATGCGGGGCTCAGCGGCGAAACCACGTCCGGCGGTCTGCGGCGCATCGACTGGGTGCTGCGTCAGCCCGTGGCAGTGTTTGTCCTCGCCTTGGGCGCCAACGACGGGCTTCGCGGCATCGATCCGGCCGTTTCGCGCAGTAATCTCCAAGCCATCATGGATCGGGTCCGCGCCAAGTACCCCCAGGCGAAACTGCTGCTCGCCGGCATGCAGATGCCGCCGCAAATGGGCGCAAATTTTGCCCGCGATTTCGAGGGAATGTTTCCGGCGGTGGCGCGGAAAAGCCAAGCCACGCTGGTGCCCTTTCTGCTCGACGGCGTGGGCGGATTGGCGGAATTCAACCAAGGCGACGGCATTCATCCCAACGAGGCGGGACACGCCCGGCTGGCGGAAACCGTGTGGAAAATCCTGCGTCCCCTGCTGTGAAAACGCGGCGTGGTTTACCTCCCGCGCGCCATGGGCGCCATGCCGCCGCCGCGCTCGTGATTGCCGCGCTGGCGCTCGGATTGAATTCGCTGCGGGCCGATGAATGGGCGCCCAATCTGACCCTCTCCACGTCCTGGCAGGATAACGTCACCAACACGAACCGGTCCGGCGATCGAATCGGGGCGCTGCAAACCCAGGCGGAAGCACTCGCCTCCCAGCGTTACGAGCTGAACCGGGATGACTCCGCCCGAGTTGGGTTTCAGGCGTCGGCCGAATGGTGGCCGCGCTTCAACGCGCTGAACACCGGCGCGCTCGGTCTGCGGGCCGAATGGCGGCACACGTTCGGGCCCGGCGCGCTCGCGCCGGTGATGGCCGTCGCCCTGGCCGGTGACTACCTGGCCGCCGGCGAGACCGGTCGCCGCGGCACGACCACCCTCGTGGGCGTGTCGCTGCGCAAGCGCTTCGACAATCATTGGCGCGCCACGCTCACGCAGGAGTTTTCCAATCATAATGCGCGCGACGCCGTGTATGATCGCAACCGCGGTGAAACCACCCTCGAACTCGGGTATGATTACAGTGAGTTCGTGCGTTTCACCGTCACCGGGTTTTGGCGCTCGGGCGCGTTGGTTTCCTACGCGACGCTGGCGCGTCCGGAGTTGACGGTGAGCAGCGCAAATCAGCTGACGGTCGACACGTTCGGCGAGCGGCGGATCGCCTATTCCGTCGACGCTCGCACCTTTGGCGGAAAAGTCGGCGCGATCCGCGCGCTGGATGAAAGTTCGGCGCTGCTGCTGGGCTACGAGTACCGGTACAACGAAGCTTCCCGGCTCCGGTGCGTGAACCAAGTGGCGTCGCTGGCTCTGGTGCACCAATTTTAGCGCCGGGGGGCCCCGGTGCGACGGGCGCCGCTGCGCGCTGCCGGGCGCACGATTTGTGGCAGCAGGCCATGGCCGCCGGAGAAACCTGGCGCGACGGCGCGTCCGCCTGCCGGCGACGTGACCCGGCGAATTTCGCAGGAAAATCGGTTTGCGATAACAAGACCCGCCCGCCGACGGCTGATCCCGAGAGTCAGCTGACCGCGGGTTGCGCCGCCCCGTCACCTTCGGCCCCCTTGAAAACGTGATCACGAGGGTCGATGACGATCCAGCAGAGCGCGCCCATGAGAAACAGCGCGGCCATCGCGAAGATCGCGATGTTCCAGTTGCCGTACCACTTCAGGACATAGGCCACCGCCACGGGGGAAACGAGCGCGCCAAGCCCACCCGCCGTGTTCATCGCCGCCGACACCACCCCGGCGTGCTCCCGGCCGATGTCGATGCACGTGCCCCACGCCGCCGCCAGCATGAACATGCTGGCGGCCACCGCCGCGGCGATCAGCACCGCCGCCACGATCGCGTTCGCACAAAAGGGGGTCATCAACAACGCCACCCCCGCCACCAGGTACGACGATGCGCCCACCGCGCAGCGGCCCGCGCGCAAGCCGAAACGCGCCGTGATCCGGTCCGTGACAATGCCGCCGCTCAGGTCTCCCGTGACGCTCAGGATGAGCGGCAGCCCGGCGAAAAACACCAACTGCGCCGCATCGAAGCCGTGTTTCTCCCGCAGATACGTCGGCAGCCAGGTGATGCAAAAATAAAATCCCACGCTGTTCGGGATGTACATCAGGCAGAGCGCCAGCACACTGCGGCTCGACAGGAGCTTTTTCCAGTATGCCCAACCGGTCACATGGGGATAGGGCTCTCCCCGGCCCTTCACGATCAACTCTAATTCGGCCGCGTTCACCTCCCGATGCTCGGCCGGCTCGTTGCGGAACCACCCATACCAGGCCGCCGCCCACACGAAACCGATCACGCCAAAGCAGAAGAAAATCATCCGCCAGTGCATCACGCTGAGCAGGCCGGCGACCACCAGCGGCGTCAGCCCGCCGCCGAGATGCGCAATCGCAAAGAAAAGTCCCTGCACCCGTCCCCGCGCCAACAGGGGAATCCACCGCGAAAAGGTGCGCGCCACGCTGGGCCACGCGCCCGCTTCTCCGAGCCCGAATAAAAACCGGGTGATCAACAGCATCGAGTAGTTCAGCGCCACACCGGTCGCGATGGTGAAGGTCGACCACCAGATCACGATGCGCGTCAAAACGGACCGGGTCCCAACCCGGTCGGCCCACCACGCGGTGGGAATTTCAAATAGCGCATACGACAGCGAAAAGATGCTGAACACATAGCCCATCTGCACCTTGGAGATGCCCAAGTCCTCCATGATGTGCGGCGACAGCGTCGAGATGCACACGCGGTCGAGATACGTGATCATGCCCAGCACTGCGACGAAGGCGAAGACCTTGTAGCGCACACGCGTCGGAGGCTGGGTCTTGAGCTCCGAAGCGAAGGGGCGGAAGGTTTCTTTCATGGGGACCGGGGCGGGGTGGGAAGGGAAGCGGCGCACGCAGCGCAGCCGCCTTCACCAACGAACGCCAGCGTACACGGTCAAACCCGAATTGCGAAATCGCCCTGAAATGGGCTTAGGCCGGCGGCTCATACGCCGGTGGCGGCGGCCTGGTCTTTCGCGGCGAAACCCGGCATCCTTGACAGCGCTGCGCGCGCGCGGGCAAATGAACCGGTTGTTCGCGCCGCCTCTCCGACCGCCTGCCCTTCCATGAACCGCCTTTTTTGTCTGCTCGTCGTCTGGCTTGCCGCCACCGGGATGGCGAGTGGCGAGCCTTTTGAACCGACCGGCTTTTTGCTGACGTGGCAACGGGATCCAGCCACCACGATGACGATCGACTGGCATTCGGCCGAGGGGCTTGACGTCAAACTGGTCGATGCGCTTTCGCCCGCGCACCATCTTCCGACCAAAGTCCCGGTCTTTGGCCGAACGCGGCCGGCCACGCTGGAATATCGCGCCTTGGGCGAGACCGCCTGGCGGAAAGCCGAAGGCCGGAGCTTTCCATTTCCTTTCAAGGAAGATCGCGAAGGATCATTGCACCGCGACGGTTACAGCCACTCGTTTCCCGCCGCGGGCCGTACGATCCACCGACTGGAACTCACCGGGCTTGCTGCGGATACGACGTTTGAATTTCGCTTCGACGACGGCGGCCGGAATTATCGTTTCCGTAGCATGCCGAAAACCCTCACCCGGGAGATCCGCATCACCGCGGGCGGTGACATCGGCTTTGGCGTGTGGACCGAGCGGATGAATCGCATCGCGGCCTCGTACGATCCTGACTTCGCGTTGTGGGGTGGCGACCTCGCCTATTGCGATGGCGCGCAGGCCCGGCTCGGCCGCTGGTACGATTTCTTCGACTCGGTAAAAAAATCGATGATCACGGCGGAGGGTCGCGTCATTCCCGTGCTCGCGGCCGTGGGCAATCACGAAGTGCAGGGTGGCTATTACAAAAAGAGCGATGATCCGAAGGAGACGGAGGAGGCGCGCCGGCTGCGGGTCTCGCCGTACTACCTGACGTTCTTCGCGATGCCCGGGCAGCCCGGCTACAACGTGGTCGACTTCGGCAACTACCTCAGCGTGATCCTGCTGGACAGCGGCCACCTCAATCCCGTCGACGGCGCGCAAGCCGCCTGGCTGGACCGAACCCTCGCTGCCCGCGTGAAGGTGCCCCACGTTTTCCCTTCGTACCATGTGCCTGGATTCAGCACGTTTCGTCCGCTGTCCGATCGCGGCGCGACGGCGATCCGGGATAACTGGGTGACGCTGTTCGAAAAATACCGGCTGGCGGTCGTGTTCGAAAACCA
>JBEENF010000105.1:0-9887 GCA_041192325.1 Verrucomicrobiota bacterium | reverse complement strand
ACGCCGCCGAGCAGGGTGTGCCGCACTCCGCCGCGGTTCGCCGTGTAAGTAAGATCGGTTTGATTGAACAGATTGTCCCGTTTCGTCCTCGCGTTGTAAGCGGTCAGGGCGACGAGCGTCTGGGCGGAATTCACGGCGCCGGGGACGTAGTTCTGATAACCGCGATCGTAGGCGCCGGCCAGAGTGCGGTTGCGAAGGCGCAGACCCGCGGCGGTGCGATGGTCCAGCAGCGCCGTGACCAGATTTACCTTCGCCACGACATAACTGTCCGCCGGGTTCCCGAAAAACTGCTCGATCGGGACGGGCGCGGGCCGGCCCTGCCACGACGTGATACCGCGATCTGCCGTGCGCTGATCGTTTAGGTATTCGTAGTGGAGCGTGAGCTTGGTTTGCGGCGCCGCCAGGTAGCTCAAGGAGGGGTTGATTCCTTTCCGCCGGAGGTTCACCCCGTCTCGGAAACTTCCGGTATCCTCAAACATTGCATTCAAGCGCACGGCGGCGCGGTCATTGAGGGACTCGTTAACGTCCAGGGTGGCGCGGGCGTGGCCGAAGGATCCGCCCGAGAACGAAAATTCCCGCCTGCCGCCGGGAACAGCTTCCTTGGTGGAGCGGTTGATGATGCCACCGCCGCCGCCGCGACCGAAAATCATGGCGTTCGGGCCGCGGAGAATCTCGACGCGGTCCAGATTGTAGACATCGCGTTGGTACTGGACGTCGTCCCGCACACCGTTGACGAAGAAATCCGCGGAGGAACTATTGCCGCGGAAGATGACTTGATCGCGGTTGTTTTCCCCCTGATGCGCCACCACGCCCGGCACATACCGCACCACTTCGCCGATGCTGGTCATGTGCTGATCGCGCATCTGCTCCCCGGTCAGTACCGTCAACGACTGGGGCACGTTGATGAGCGCCGTATCGGTCTTGGTGCCGGTGAAAGTGCTCGGCGCGTTATAGCGCGAATCGCCGCTGCGCTCGCCCGTGATCTCGAACCGGTCGAGAGCCACGGGTTTTTCCTCCGCGGACAAGTCCGCCCGAAGCAGGGGGCGGAGGGGCGACGCCGCGCAGAGTGCGACGAGACAAAGGGCGGTCGCCCACACCGGCCGCCTTCCCTGGGAGGCAAGGCCATGCTGGGAAAGTCGGCAAAGAGCGGTCATTCGGTCCATGCGTTAGATTAGCCCATCTCACGCCCGGCGGCTTTCGTTCGATTGCCATTTCCTATCGGGGGCTTGCTAAAGCGCTCCCCCGGACGACGCCTTGAGCCGCCTTATTATGCGGGTTATTTCGTATCCACTCCCGCTCCACCCAAGGTCCGCAACGGATAGAGTCCGGGGCAGCACCCATGCGTTTCATGAAAGGCGGTGCTGAAATGGCTCGGGCTGGTGTAGCCAACCTCCAGGGCCACTTGCGTCACATTCATCGTCCTCGCGCGCAACAACTCCGCTGCCCGCTCCATCCGCAAGGCCCGCAGGTATTGAAAGATGCCCTTGCCCATCTCCTGGGAAAAAATCCGGCTGAGGTGAAACTGACTGCAGCCGACGCGCCGGCCGATTTCCTCCAAGGTGGGAGGCTCGGCGAGGTTTTCGCGCAATACGGCGATGACCCGCTGCACGCGTTCGTGATTCTGCCGGTTGTAGCGCTCGCAGAAAAACTCCGATTCGTCCTCCGGCCGGTAGAGCACGGTGGCGGCGATTTCCAGCGCCTTGGCATGGAACCACAGGTGTTGGGCGGCAGCCGCCACGGGTGGCCGGCTGAGGCTTGCAATCAGCTGCTTGTGTTCGTGCGACAGGCGAACGGCCGCAGAAACATCGGTGACGGGCTTCCCCGCCAAAAACGTCTTAAGGGCGAGGGGCAGGCCTTTCTCTTTCGGCTCCAAGTGTTTGGTTAGAAAGGCCGCGGAAAATTCCACCGTTACAAAACAATGCCGTTCCCCTCCCCGGCGGCGCCCTTGGAGCTGGGATCCGTTCTGAAAATAAAAGCCCGCGGTTTCCGCGGTCAACTCGAGCTGGCGACTGCCTGCCTGCACCGCGCCGCGGCCCGCGAGATTGAGGCAAATCTCAATGCCCCCGGGGTGAAAGCTCCGCGACCAGTCCAGATCATCTTCAGTCGTGAAATCGTGCCACTCCATGCTGTAGCCAAGATCGTGAAAGCTGCCGTGCAGCCGGCGCCAGCCTTCCGGCACGCTCTGCCAGGCGGCCGCTTCGCTGAACGCTGCGAACCGCTTGGAATTGGAGGGTGATTTGGGCGCCGCCATGGGATGCAGTCCCAAAAGTGCTCACGAGCCCGCGCCGCGCAACCCCCGTTCACGGCCGCAGCCCGCCGCTTACCTTTTGAAAATCTCCGCCCGGGCATGCGGAACCGCCTGGCCCTGAACCGGCCCACGGTTCGGCTCGGGCGCGGCGCCGGGAACGCGCCCGCTTTGCCCTGCTCCAGCGGGGACCCAAAAATTCCTGGTGGCGCCTGTCTTTCGATTTCTGGGAACAATAAGGGTGTTATTCCACACACTGGGGTCAGCGCCTGCCCAGAACTGGTTCCCCACCTCAGTACCACCGGCCGAGGTTCTCGTCCATGCTGAGGCCGGCGCCTCTGAATGACCTTTGCCCGCTCCAACTCCGCGCCCGCGGAGCCCCTGCTCGACGATGCTGCGTTGTCGGCCGCACGCACGCCGCCACGGCGCGGGCTCTTGGACTACACTGGAGGGAACGTGCTGCAGCACCCCTGCTTGCACGAGCTGATTGGGGTGCAGGCGGGCGAGTCCCCAGAGGCCATCGCGCTGGTGGATGGCGGTGAGCGAATTACTTACCGCACGCTCGATGAAGCCGCGAACCGCCTCGCGCACCGCTTACGCGATCTCGGAGTGACCCGGGAGCAGCTGGTCGGCGTTTGTGCTCCGCGATCGTGGCGGATGGTGGCAGCGCTGCTGGCCGTACTTAAGGCAGGGGGCGCTTATGTGCCGCTGGACCCCGCTTATCCGGCCCACCGGCTCCGCGCCATCGCGCAGGATGCGCAACTGCCGGTGATCATCATGGAGTCGAAAACGGACGGACTGGAAATCTGGCCCGCCGGGGAAAATGAGGCGACAGGCCCGCTGCGGCCCACGATTTTCCCTTTGGACCTCGAATGGGATACGCTGGGTCGTGAACCAACGGATACGCCACCCAACGTCAATCACCCCAGCGATCTCGCGTATTTGATCTACACCTCGGGGTCCACCGGCCAGCCGAAAGGCGTGGCCTTAACCCACCAGAATGCCGTGTCCTTCATCGAGTGGGCGCGGGAATGGTACCAGCCGGAGGAATGGGACGGCGTGCTCGCCGCGACTTCGATTTGCTTCGATCTCTCGATCTTCGAACTCTTCGCCACGCTCAATGCCGGCGGCAAAGTGATCCTGGCCGAAAACGCGCTGGAGCTGGCCGGGTTGCCCGCGGCCGAGGAGATCCGGTTAATCAACACGGTGCCGTCCGTCATGTCGGAACTGTTGCGCGCACGGGCGTTGCCGGAATCGGTGATCACCGTGAATCTCGCCGGTGAGCCGTTGGCCACCGCGCTGGTGGAGCGCCTGTACGCGCATCCACACGTCAAACGGGTCTACGATTTGTACGGGCCCACGGAATGCACGACGTACTCGACCTGCGCCCTGCGCACGTCCTCCGGCCCGCCGACGATTGGCCGCGCGATTTCCAACACCGCAGTGTACCTCGTGGACGCGCAGCTTCGGCCCGTCCCGTCCGGAGCCGTCGGCGAACTCTGCATCGGCGGGGAAGGCGTCGCTCGCGGCTATTTGCGCCAGCCAGCGCTCACCGCCGAGCGATTCGTACATTCGCGGCATCTGCCGGACGCGGGACGCATCTACCGCACGGGGGATCTGGCCCGCTGGGGGGAGGACGGCAGCATCCAGTATCTGGGCCGGAGCGACCATCAGGTGAAGATCCGGGGATTTCGCATCGAGCTCGGCGAGATCGAGGAGGTCCTGCGGCAGCATCCCGGCGTGCGCGAGTGCATCGTGACGGCGCGGCCCGATGCGAGCGGCAACGCCTCGCTCATTGGCTACGTGATCGGCGCGACGGCATCGGACCCGGCCGCCTTGCGCGCGCATGTGCGGGAGCGGCTGCCGGACCACATGGTGCCGGCCGCATTCGTCGCGCTCGAGCGGCTGCCGCTGACCCCCAACGGCAAACTCGATCGCGCCGCGTTGCCCCCTCCCCCGGCCCCCCGCAGCCTCCCCGAAGCGGAAACGGGCCCCCGGACGATCGCGGAGGAAATCGTGGCCGAGCTTTGGTGCGAAGTACTCGAGCGGCCCGAGGTCAGTTTGCACGACAACTTTTTCGATAGCGGGGGAAATTCGCTCCTCGCGATGCGGGTCATATCCCGGATCAACGAAGGCTTTGGCGTTGAGCTCTCCTTCCACAGCTTTTTCAACGGCCCCACGGTGGCCCAGCTCGCGTCGATGGCGGAACTGGGCATGCTCGATCAAATCGAGGCCGCCGCGAGCGACGATGCCCGCTAGCCGCGCTCCTCCGCCGCCGCGCCGCGGGGAAGCTGCAGGGCCACGAGCGCGGCGCAGCCGGCGAACGCGAACGCACCCCAGAGGCAGCCGGCCAGGCCGGCGCCTTGGTAAAGCACGCCCGAAAGCAGGCAGCCCACCAGCCGGCCGCCGGCATTCGCCATGTAGTAAAAGCCCACGTCAAGGGCGACCTTGTCGCCTTCGGTGTAATCTAAAATCAAATACGAATGCACCGCGGAGTTGAGGGCGAACACCGCGCCGAACCCCGCGAGCCCGCCGATCATCACCGCCCCCGCCGGCCATCCCGCGACCAGGCCAAGCGGAATCGCCGCCGCCACCACGGCCAGCGCGAAAGCGAGCGCCGAGGCCGTGCCACCCGCCGGCGAGCGGCCCCGCAGAACCGCCGGGGCCATCGCTTGCACGAGGCCGTAGCCAATCACCCAAGCGGCCATGAAGGCGCCCACCTGCGCAAAGCTCCAGCCCAGGACGCCGCGCAGAAAAACGGGCACGGCCACGACGAACCAGATGTCCCGCGCGCCGAAAAGAAAAAACCGGGCCACACAGAGCACGTTGATCTCGCGGCTCTTCGCAAATACCTCGCGCCAGCCGGCCTTCACGTTCGCTTTGCCCATTTCGCGCGGCAGCAGGCTCCACGACGCGATCCACACCAGCGCGAGCGCGCCCGCCATCATCGTCAGCGCGCCGGCGAAACCCGCCGCACTGAGCAGGAATCCGCCGAGAAAAAATCCAGCTCCCTTGAGCGCGTTTTTCGAGCCGGTGAGAACGGCCACCCACTTGAAAAGCGCGCCTTTTGCGCCCGCGGGCACGAGCACCTTGATCGCGCTCTTGGCGCTCATCTTGGTCAGATCCTTCGCCATGCCTGACAGCGCCTGCGAGACCATCACCCACGCGACCGACGGGTACTCCCCCCAGCCGGGATCGAGCCGCGCCAGCATGACCAGCGCCATCACTTGCAGACCCAGGCCCGCGACCAGCGTCACCCGCAAACCGGCGCGCGACGCCATCCAGCCTCCCGCCAGATTCGTAACCATCCCGCAGAATTCGTAGAGCAGGAACAGAAACGCCAGCGTCACCGGCGAATAGCCGAGTTGAAAAAAATGCAGCAGCACCAGCATGCGCAACGTGCCGTCCGTGAGCGTAAAGCCCCAGTACGCGCCCGTCACGAGCAGGTAATTGCGCAGGTTCACGCGGGCGGGTTCAGAGGGACTGCGCGACCTTGCGCGCCAGCTCGGCCAACCGGTTCGCGTAGCCCCACTCGTTGTCATACCACGCATAGATCTTAACCAGCCGCCGGTTCACCACCAGGGTGGAGAGCGCGTCGATGGTCGCCGAGGCGGGATTGCCCTTGAAGTCGATCGACACCAGCGGGCGGGTTTCGAAACCCAGAATGCCCCGCAACGGAGCGGTCTCGCTGGCCGCCTGGAGCAGCGCATTCACTTCCTCCGCCGTCGTGTCGCGCTTCACTTGAAAAACGCAATCGGTCAGCGAGCCCGTTAATAATGGCACGCGAATGGCATGGCCGTTGAGCTTGCCGAGCAGTTCGGGATAAATCAGTCCAATCGCCGTGGCGCTGCCGGTGGTCGTCGGAATGAGCGAAAGCCCGGCGGCCCGCGCGCGCCGCAGGTCCTGGTGCGGCGCGTCGATGATCGTCTGGGTGTTGGTGGCATCGTGCACCGTGGTGATCGCGCCATGTTCAATGCCGATGCCCTCGTGAATCACCTTCACGATCGGAGCCAGGCAGTTGGTCGTGCAGGAGGCATTGGTCAGGAGCCGGTGCCGCGCCGGGTCGTAGCCGTGGTCGTTCACACCCATGACGAGGTTGAGCGCCTCCCCGCCTTTGACCGGCGCGGCCACGATCACCTTCTTCACCCCGGCGGTGAAAAATGGCTCGAGTTGGACCGGCGTGCGAAATTTGCCACTGCACTCCAGCACGATGTCGACGCCGTGCCCCACCCAATCGACCTCGCCCGGTTTGGCGTGTTCGGTGAAAGCGATGCGCCGGTCGCCGACCCGGATCACGTTGGGGCCGTCCGCAAGGGCTTCCTGTGCCCAGCGGCCCTGCACGGAATCGAATGTGAGCAAATGCGCCGCGCATGGGGCGCCACCTTTCGGCTCGTTAATGACCACCCACTCGAAATCCGGCCAGTTCCAGGCCGCGCGATAAGTGAGCCGGCCGATCCGGCCAAACCCGTTGATGCCAAGTCGGACTTTTTTCATGGGCAAGAATTAGACTGACCGAAGCCAGGCGCCTCCCGGAAAGCCGGCGACGGGACGGTGGAGTTCAACGGGCTTTCGTCTTGGCGGCTCGCGGCAGGGCGCAGCACTTGGGCGCATTGGCATCGAAACCGCGGCGCCTCGCCCGCAAGCGTTCCGAGTCACGCCGGAATATTTTGTCGTCGGCAGCGCAGGACCGCAAACAGGCCAAATTGGCTGCGAGCGCTTTCGAAGGCTTCCCGACGAGCCGGTAAATCCGCCAGTTGGCCTCGCGCGTCACGCCCACCAGCCCGCGCGTTTTAAAATACCCCAGGTGCTTGGATATCTTCACCTGTGACTCGCCGAGCACATCCTGAACGTGACAAACGCAGAGCGGCCCCTGCCCCAGCAAATTGAGAATGCGCAGCCGGGTCCGGTCGGAGAAGCACGCGTAAATAACCGCAAGATCCATGCCGCCAGGGTATTCGGCCGGCGTTATATTCCACAAGCCGCATATTGTTACGATCGCGTGAACTTGGCCCGAGAATCCCATCGTCGTTCGCGCATCAGCGCACAAGCGCTGAAACGCGTGACAACGCGCACGGCATCGCACAAAGATCCGCCCCGCCCGATGATACACTTGACCTGCTTTCGACGGCTCCTCGCGTTTATGTTGGCCTGCGCCACGACGGTCGCTGGATGGGCCGCCGTCGATCCGGGGCAGCCCGCGCCGGAGTTCGCCTTTACCGATCTCTCCGGCGCCGCGCACAAACTCTCCGAATATCGCGGCCGGATCGTGGTCCTGGAATGGCTGAGCCCCGCTTGTCCCTTTGTGGTCCGCCACTACCGCAGCGGCAGCATGCCGGCCACCCAAGCCCTCGCCGCCGCGGATGGCGTCGTATGGCTACAGATCAACTCGGCGGCGATGGGTGATCTCGACCCCGCCAAATCCATCGGATGGCAGAAGAAGCAGGGAGTGATTGCGACCGCTTACATCCGAGATGCGGCCGGCAAAATCGGCCGGCTCTACGGCGCGCAAACGACGCCCCATCTGTTCGTGATCGCGAAAGATGGCACGCTTGCCTACCAAGGCGCGGTCGATGATCAGCCGAGCGCCAGTCAGGCCGCGACCAGCCTGGCGCACAATTACGTGCAAGCGGCCATCGCCGCGCTCAAAGCCGGTCAGCCGGTCCCCCGGATCGCCACGCAGCCTTACGGTTGCGCGGTGAAATACGGCAGCGAGCTGTAGAGGTTAGTCACGGCTTCAGCTCCGGCGGGTGTCCGGCTGAAGCGACGAGCCTTGGTTGTTCGGGAGCTGCCGCCTGCTTGGGTGCCGCCGCTCGCCCCTGCCCTGGCCTGGGAAACTACACTTCCAGTCCCTGCCCAAACTGCAGCGCGCTCAGCCGCCGATAGAGCCCGTCCGGATTGGCGGAAAGCTCCTCGTGGTTGCCAAATTCCACCACTCGGCCCGCCTCAATTACGGCGATGCGGTCCGCGGTGCGAATCGTGGCCAGCCGGTGTGCGACAATGAAGGTCGTGCGTCCCTGCATCAGCCGGTCGAGTGCGGATTGCACGAGTTGCTCGCTTTCACTGTCCAGCGAACTGGTGGCTTCATCCAGGATCAAAATCGCCGGATTTTTCAAAATCGCGCGCGCAATCGCGACGCGTTGCCGCTGCCCACCGGATAATTTGATGCCGCGATCGCCGACGAGCGTCTCGTAGCCCTCGGGAAAAGCGGAAATAAATTCGTCGGCATTGGCCAGCCGCGCCGCTTCGAGCACGGCTGCGGCGCTGGCGCCAGGCCGCCCGTAAACGATGTTTTCCGCAATCGTGCCGCCGAAAAGCAGGATGTCCTGCGGCACGATGGCCATCTGCCCACGGAGCCACGCGAGCGGATAGTCGCGCGCGTCCCGAGCGTCGATCAGCAGCCGGCCACTGTCCGGTTCGTAGAAACGCAGGAGCAGCGCGGTGAGCGTGGACTTCCCCGCCCCGCTCGGTCCGACGAGGGCGATGCGCTGGCCGGGCTGCGCGGCAAGCGTGATCTCGTGCAGCACCGGCGACTCGGGGCGCGCGGGATAACGAAAGTTCACGCCGAGAAACGACACTTCGCCCCGCAGCCGGACGGGAAGCGCGGGCGCCTGCGGCGGGACAGCCGCATCGACGCCGAGCTCGGTGGGTTCGCGCAGCAGCTCCCGCACGCGCTGGGTGGCGCCGACGGTTTTCTGAATCTGGCTGAACAACTCCGCCGATTGTCCCATCGCGCCGGCGACAAACGTGGTGTACAGCACAAAGCGCGTGAGTTCCCCCGCGCTGATCCCGCCGCTGCGGAGCAGCCCGGCGCCAAACCATAGCACGATCACAATACCGCCAAACAGCGCGATGATGAAGAAGGCCACGAAGACCGCGCGCCACCGGGCCGCACTGAGCGCGGCGGCGAGCACCCGCCCATTCGCCCGTTGGTAACGATCCAGCTCGAACGCCTCGTTGGCGAACGCCTTGACGCTGGCGATGGCCTGCAGCGTTTCCTCGATGATCGTGTTGGTCGCGGCGAGCTGATCCTGGGTCTCGCGCGAAAACCGGCGGAGTCGCCGGCCAAAGAACACCGCCGCGGCAATGAGAAGGGGCAGCGTGCCCAACATCACCGCCGTCAGCCGGCCCGACGTGAGCGCAATCATGGTAACGCCTCCCAACAGAAACACCGTTTGGCGACAGATGGACGGCAGGGCATCGATCAACGCGCCCTCAATCTGCGCCACGTCGGTGGACACGCGGCTGGTAAGTTCGCCCACGCGACGCTGTCCGAAAAACGCCATGGGCAGCGCGATCAACCGCGCGTAACAATCCCGCCGCAAATCAGCCAGCACGCTCTGGCCGACGCGGTTGAACGCGAGCGCGCTATTGAAGGACGCGAGCGCCTGACACGTCACAGATCCCGCGAGCAGGAGCGCCACCTGATTGAGACTCAGGGCGCCGAGGAAGGGAATGGTCGCCACGTCCGGGCGCAGGGCGGAGTCGATCAACGATCCGGCCAGCAGCGGAAAGGCCAGCCCGAGGAGCGCGCTAAGAAAAAGCGTGGCGAGCCCCGAGGTAAACCGCGCGCGGTACGGCTGAAGATAGGCGGCAAGCGCAAGGGTTTGGCGGAGCGTCTCCCGGTTGAGTGGCGCCTTGGGCA
>JBEENF010000104.1:0-9918 GCA_041192325.1 Verrucomicrobiota bacterium | reverse complement strand
TGTAGCCGCGAGCGTGAGCGAGTGGTTCCGCCACAAGAACTGAAAACGGAAGACGATCTGAGGCCTCGAAATTTCGAACAGGAGCAAACGGAGCGGACGGTGCCCGGAAGCGGCTGCCGCCGCGCAGGCGGTCGGGCGATGTTAAATACGCGCGCGACCGAGTCGAACGACCCGCTGCGAATCGCCGGGCGATTATCGCTTTAGCCGACCGAACTTTCGGTCCACGGAGCCCATCGAAAGCACGGAAGATACAGAACTGCGCAAGATCAGGATCAGGAGCACGAGCAGGAGGTCACGATTGCATGCGGTCCCATTCGTGGCTGCCGGATACGGCCACACTCTCCTTGTCCGCGCTAACCCTTTGTCGCACGGCGCGGCGGGGCGGAAGGCAAGGACCGGTAACGTGCGTCCTGACCGGAGATCTCGCGCCACAGCTCCGCGAGCTCAATCTTGCGTTCGCGGGTGCGGTTGACCCATTCCACCGTCGTCGGCGCGCCGGGAGACGTGAAGCGGATGCCCCAAATCGGATCGAAGGCCTCGCTCGACAGGGAATAACGCATGTCGGCCAGCAGCGTCGCGTCGCCGGGGCGGCGCGCCACCCAGCCTTCCGAAAACCAGTTAAAGCGCGGGAAAGATTGCTGCGGGGCGCTCCGACTCTTTTCCGCATCGGTGAGGTCGCTGTATTCGACCAACGGCAAGGCCCATCCTTCCCGAACGGTGGGCGCGGAGAACCAGCTCACGCGCAGGCGATCGCTGTAAATTTGCCCGGCGTGCACGTAGAGCGTGCGCCACACGACGTTGTTGGCCATGGTCGGCATCGCTTCGAAGCGTTCCCGACGGTGGCCGCGGGAGGCGGCGAGATGCTCTTGGGCGGCGAGCGCCCGTTCGTGTTGCAAGACGCCTGCGCCGAGATAACCCACGGACAGCACGAGCCCCACGACGGCTCCCGTCAGGCGCCGCCGGCGCAGTGACCAGAAAAGCCCGATGCCGAGCCAGAGTGTGAAGGGCGGATCGATGATGGAGATCACGTCGAAGCCGGAGCGGTGATTCGAGAACGGCCAGAGCAATTGGGTGCCGTAGCTCGTCGCGGCATCGAGCAAACCGTGGCTGAGGTAGGCGAGGAAGGCGCAGGCCCAGAGCTCGAGCCGCTGCGAACGCCAACGCGCTCGCACCAGCCAGAACGACGCGGTGATGACCGCACCGACCGGCGCGAACGCCAGCGCGTGCGTAAAATGACGGTGATACTCGATCGCGAGGAGCGGATCGGAGGCGCTGCGAATCAAAATATCCGCATCCGGCGCAAACGCCGCGAGCGCTCCAACCGCCGCCGCAGTGCGGCCGAGTCGACGACTGAAGACGGCGTAGCCGAGACTCGCCCCGAGCAGCGAATGTGTGAGCGGATCCATCGTGGCGGACGAAAAGCGTCCGCTCCCACCAACGCAATCCTCCGGACTTTGTCACCGGCGGGCCACACCCGTGGCGGCGCTGGCGAAAGCGGTCTGTCGATGGCCGAACTGCATTTCAACGCGCGTATGGACGCAGGAGGAAAAGGCGTTGTCCGGTTGTCGCGACCGCGATCCGACGAGATGCGCTACGGGCCCACGAACGACTGACAGTGCGATCCCGAGAAAATTTCGCCTCTGGCGGGGGGATCCGACCGGCAGGGAGCGCGGTCGGCGCGCCGGGCAACTCGGGCGCGGTGGAGTGTTACGTCGCGGATCGTTGGCGCTGATTTGCGCCCTGCGTGCTGTCAGACGCGCCGCGAGAGCCACCCAGCGGCGAACGCCCCGGTAAAGAAGCTCCAACGAACCTGTCCCCGGCCTAGCCTTTTGCTTTCGCGGCTTTTTTTGTGGCCTGCAAGCGGTCGTTCTTCATCCGGCGGGCTTTTCGTTTCTTAACGTTTTGAGTGCAGGCGGGCATGGCGGCAACCTGAACGGCTGTGCGGATAAATGCCACTAGAATAAAAGACCAGCCCTTGGCGCTGCGGGTGAACAGCCACACAAATACCTTCTGACCGTAGTCTTTGGCCGGGAAACACGCCCCCGGACCGAAAGATCGGGCCGGACACGCACCGGTCCTAAAGTTTCGTTTTGGCAGGCGCTCCTGCGCCGCCGCCGTGCGAGGGAACTGTTTCGTCCAATCGAGCTTCGTTTTGGGTATAAAATCGTTGGTGCGAAAGCATTTTGAGCCGGTGCACGGCCAGGCTCAAATCCGCGAACTTCGTTTTCGCCGCCTCGTCCGCGTTACCGGATTCCATCCGCTCGGAGGTGCGATGGAAGCGTTCGCCCAAGGCGCGGAGTGCGTCCGTGTCTCCCAACTCCCGCAGCAGCCGGCGAACCTTGTCGGCCCGTCGCCTGGCTTGTTTGACCACCGGCAAGGCGGCGGCAAACGTGATGCGGCCCGCCTTCGCGTCCTTGAACAGCTGGCACTCGAAGGTGCGGCATTGCCACGGTCGGTCCGCGTACAGCCGGCAAGTGCGATCCTCGCACAACGCCGAACAGGGCTGGGGAAAGCGAGCGACCGGCGTCTTGCCGCGGGAAAAGGCAACCGGCAGCCCGAGCGCTTTTAATTTTGCGGCATCATCACCCTGCTCGAGTTTGACGAGATCGAAGAGCGTGCCGTCGCAGCACAGTCCGCACGCGCGGCAGAGTTGTTCGCCTGAATTCACGGCCCCACCATCCGCCGGGAAGCCGACCGGAAGCAAGGCGGCGAGTGGGGAAGTCCCGAGAGAAAGTCAGTTCGGTCGCGCACGGAGCCGTCGAGGAGCCGACCGCGTTCTTGGTGGATTTTCGCCGCGAGCCTCTTCACCGTGCAGGCCTTCACCCATGAACGCTCTCACGCCCGCCCGCTGGTTGCTCACTTCCGCTCTCCTCGCCGGGATGGCCCTGGCTCAACCGGTCGCGCCCAAGATTGATTTCCCGGCGCCAAGCCCCGCCGGCAGCTTAAAACAACGTGTCGGGCTGACCGACATTGAGGTTTCCTATTACCGCCCGGGCATGAAGGGCCGCAAAATTTTCGGTGGCCTGGAGCCGTACGGAGCCGTGTGGCGGACGGGCGCGAACAACCCGACGAAGATTACATTCAGCACGCCGGTCAAGTTCGGCGGACAGGACGTTGCGGCCGGCTCCTACGGACTTTTTTCGATCCCGGGCGAGAAGGAATGGATCGTCATTCTCAACCGCATCGGTGAGAAGGACTGGGGCGCCTACGCCTACCAGGCTGCGAACGATGTGGCCCGTGCGACCGTGAAACCGGTGACCCTCGCGCGGCCGGTTGAGACGTTCACGATCGACGTCAATGACATCCGGGCCGAGTCTGCGACGCTGAATCTCACGTGGGAAAAAACCTGTGTGCCCGTCAGGATCGAGGTCTACGTGGTGGCCAAGCTCACGCCGCAGATCGAGGCGGTCATGGCGAGCGATGCGGCAAAGAAACCGTATTTCGCGGCGGCGATGTTCTATTACGAAAACGGGGGCGATTTGAAGAAGGCCGCCGAGTGGATCGACGCCGCCATCAAGGAGCAGCCGGCCGCCTTCTACATGGTTTACCGAAAAGGCCTGATTCTCGCCAAAATGGGCAACAAGGCCGGGGCGCTCGCCGCAGCCAAGGCGTCGCGCGAGGCAGCGGCTCGGAGCGACACGCCGTCTTTAGGGAATGAATACGTTCGGCTGAATGACGCCTTGATCGCGTCGCTGAAGTGATGACCGGCGCCCACCGACCCGGGCGTGGTCATCCCCGCACCAAGTAGTCCGAACGTCACGGCCCGCCGACCGGCGACCAGCCGTGTTTGCGCCGGGGGGTAAGGGGTGCGTGAGTCCCGGGAGTTGTCACGACGGAGTCGCTTCTTCGCGTCGAGGCTGATTATTGCTGCGCCGTTTGGGCCGTACGGACTCAACGCTGGGAGCGATGAGGCGGTTTTCCGAAAGACGAAGGGCGCGGCACCGGAGGGATTTGCGCGGGTGGAATAGGGCAATTTACCTCTAGAAAGTTGCAGATTTTCCTATGCAAGAGCCCAAATTTCCCTCTAAAAGAGGCTTGTCCCCAAGGGAACCATTCAACACCCAAAAAAATTATGGCCAAAAAAACAGCTCGTAAACCGAACGCCGCGTTCATGAAACCGGTCACGCCCGATGCTACGCTTGCCGCCGTCGTCGGATCGTCTCCCTTGCCCCGCACGGAGCTCACCAAGAAGCTCTGGGCCTACATCAAGAAGAATGGTCTGCAGGACAAGAAGGTCCGCACCCAGATCAACGCTGACGACAAGCTTAAGCCGGTGTTCGGCGGCAAGTCCAAGGTGTCGATGTTCGAGATGACCAAGCTGGTCTCGGGTCACGTTTCCTAAGACGGCTCTCGTTATTTCCGACCGCCGCGAGATTCTTCGCGGCGGTTTTTTTGTGTCCACCTGCCGGGTGCTGCAGCAACGAAACGCTGGTAAATGGGGCGCAACAAAGGCTGGGCAGTCGGCTGCGCCATGGCGCCGTGATGCCGCCGGCGCAGTGGAAATCAAATGGCGCGTGGCGTGTCAGCCGCCCCGAGGTGGGGAACTACTTCCACGATTCGTCAAAAAATCCCGCGGTCACAATTTTGCCGGGCCAGCGCGGACCCGGCATTTCGCGCAGATCCACGATCGCGTAGTCGGGTAGCTTCGGCGTTTGCAGGGAGTTCGTGCCGTAAGCCTCGTCGCGGAAGTCGATGCCGCTGTTGAGCACCACATAGCGCGCGGAGGCGCCGAGTGGATTTGGGAAGATCAGAATGGGCGCGTGATGAGCCGGATCATACGTCGCGTTCCGGAAAACGAGCTGGCGCGCGTCCCAGATTAGCGGCAGCTGGCCGATCATTTTCGCCAGCAGCGCATTGGAAGAGGGGTCGCCCCAGAGGATCAGGTTTTTTTCCTTCAGGTCGCGGGCAGTGATCGCGGTGTCGTCCTTCACGGGCGCATCGCCCCGAAAGATGTCGCGCCACATTTTACGGGCGTGGGCGAATTCCTTTTCGCTCCATGCTCCGACTTGGGCGTTGAGCGGTTTTCCCGTTGGGCGCACAAAAATGAACGGTTGCATGAACGCGTCATCCACCGGTCCGGTGAGGCCAGGAGTTTTCCGGGCGGCGCCGCGCCGGCGTTCGCTGGCGAAGGTGTGATCCTGGAATGTCCACCGCCCGTTCACTTTCACGAACCAGTAGGATGGCGTAATCTCACCCAGCGGCACCTCCTGCTCATCGATGGTGGCTTTAAGCCCGCCGGCCGTTTGGAGGTTAACGCTAAACACGGCGACGTTGCGCGTCCTGACCACCAGATGGCCGGGCGTGGGAAAATGCACATCGACGTCCGCCCGCTCCCAATGCTTCTCCAATTCCATTAGATTGATTCGTCGCGAACGGGCATACCTCAGCGTGTAGGTCGTGAGATGATCTTCGCTTGGCCATTCGGCGCGTCCCTGGGACACGATGGCATCGAGTCGACCGGCAAGGGTGGCCAGCGTTGCGGGATGGTATTTGTGGGCCGTTTGCGGACCGATCAGCATCTCGAGTTTCAAGCCTTCCGCCGCGACGGCTTTTTCCATGGTTCGCATCGCGTCGATCGCCGGATCCATGTCCCCCACGTAGGCGACGGTGGGGACGTCGCGCAGATTGGCGGCATACGCGGTCGCATCGTACCAGCGCCAGAGTTTTTGCTCCCACCAAGTGCGTGGCGGTTTGTCCGGCCCGAAAACCTTCGCATAGATTGCTGTTTCGGCAAAACCCGCGCCGGGTGACGAGGCGGCCCACGTGCCCGGGTAATGCGTCGTTAAATGCCACGTGCTCGCTCCGCCCATCGAAAAACCGCGCACCACCATCCGATTCGCGTCGATGTTGTAATCGCGGCGCAAGGTTCGCATCGCCTCGAACACGTCGACTTCCCCGGCAAACTTCGTGGCGTTGCAGAACCGGCCGTAAGGGTAGAGCAAAATGGCGCCGGGCGGGACGATCTGCCCCGGGGTTTTTTCGCGCTCCGCCATAAAGGCCAGCTCGGTGCGTCGTTCGTTGCGACCGGAAAGCACGACGTCGAGCCGCCGGGCCGGGCCGCGTTGCGCTTTCCAATCCGGCGGGACGACCAAGGCGTAAGGCTGAACGGAGTCGTCCAATTCGGAACGATAGCCGCGAATGATCACCCCGGTGGCCTCCGTCCAAGGCGCCGATCCCCCGCGGAGCTGGGCCGCGCGCTCCGACCCCAGCGCGAGCAAACGACGCGCAAATGCGATTTGGGCGGGGGCAAAAAATTCATCGTAGCGCAAAGCCCAATCGACCGCCTTGTGGAGCACTTCCACATCCGGCAGGAACGCGGCCAAACGAGAATTCGGGGCTAGTTGGCCGGTCAGCCCGTCGATTTCCACTTGGAAGGCGGCGGCTGCGGCGGTCAGTTCCGCGCGGTCGTGGGCCGAGAGAAGGATGCCAGCGGGAGGCAAGCGCAAGGCGGGTGGCGGTTGGGCCAGGGCGGTGGCGGAAAGCAGGACGGCAAGGCACATGCCCGCGAGGGGGGGCGGGCAGATCCGGGCATGCGTTTTCATCGGAATGGGTGAGGGGTAGCGGCAACGTGGTCCCGGTGCGGTCACTAAGGCAACTGAGATCAGGCGCGACGGGAAGAGCTGAGTTATGCCGCCGCGGTGTGGTCGAGGAGCGTGTGAGCTTTGAACCCTTTTAAGGAAAATGCCGGGAACCCTGGCCGCGCTTTGGGAGACCCAAAACGCGCTAGCGGGCTCACGAATCCGGTTGCCCTCCACGTTGCGTCCTCTTTTTTTGGCCCGCACGGCTCATCCCGACCCTATCCCATTACATTCATGAAAATCCGTCTTATCGCGTTCACGATTATCTGCGCTTTTGTTGCGGCGCTTGGCCTGCAAGCCCAGGACAAAGAGCCTGAAACAGAGCTCGGCAAGAAAATGGAAAAAATGAGCGGAGCCTTTCGCCGGCTCAGCCGCCAAATCAAGGATCCGTCCAAGAATGAGGATTCGCTGAAGCAGATCGCGATCATTCGTGAAAACTCGGAAGCGTCCGCCAAATTGGAACCCGACCTGAAGAAAGAAATTCCGGCCGCCAAGCAGGCCAAGTTCGTGGAAGACTACCGCGCCAAGATGAAGAGCTTCCTCGCTGATCTCGGCAAACTGGAGGCCGCGATCAAGGCCGGTAAGAACGCCGAAGCGGAAAGCCTGCTCGCCACGGTCAAGCAGGGACAGAAGGAAGGACACACCGACTTTAAGAAGGACAAGAAGAAGAAATAACTTTTTGGTCCCCAAAAAACGTCGCCTTTATCGGCGACGTTTTTTTTGTGCCCGCTGGCGCCGCAACTCCGGCGATTTACCGCTTGGGCGTTCGCGCCTTACCCCAGTCTGAGGGCAGAGCCAGCGACCAGACGTCGTTCTGCAATGGCCGCGCATTGCCGCCGGCGATGAATATTTTATCCGCGAGCACGTAGCCGGAATGTTCGTGGCGGGGTGACCAGGTGACTTCGGTTTTCAGCTGTTCCCAATGCGCGCCGTCCTCAGTGTACCAGACGTCGTTCCAGTTTTGCGAGGGCTCGTTGGACCAGCCGCCGAGCACCCACAAGCGGTCGCGATAAACCAGCGCGGAGAACCACATGCGGGGATGCCAGGGCGCGCTGGCGGTGACGCGCACCCATTCCCGGCCATCAGCGGACGACCATACGTCATTAAAAGCCTTGTATCCCGGAAGGTAATTGCCGCCACCGAGCAGCCAGAGGCGGCCGCGAAAGGCGACTACTTGGTGGTACGCGCGGGGAGACCAAGGCGCGTTATCCGTGAGGCTTTGCCAGGTTATTCCGTCGCGGGATGACCAGACATCGTTTTTCAGGCTTTTTTCGTCGCCGAAATAATATTTCTCGATGCCCCCCACGATCCAGATTTTGCCGTCAAAATAGTCGCAGCCCGCCGCGATCCGGGGACTCCAGCCGGCGTGTGGCGTGACCAAATCCCACTGCGCGCCATTGACGCTGGACCAGACCTGATTGCTCGCCGAGGCATCGGGCAGCCGGCCATTATGCCAGCCGCCCATCATCCAGAGGCGATCTGGTGACGCCGTTGTCATCGGCAGATCGGAATGACGCCAGGGCGCCTCCTCGGTGATTAACTTCCATGCCTTGCCGTCGGCGGAACTCCAAACGTCGCGGGGTGGTTCGTGAAAAGAGTCATACCATCCACCCAACAGCCAAAGCTGATCCTTGAACACGGTTTCCCCCGACGAATCCCGCGCCTTCCACGCCGCGTTTTCAGTGACCTTTGTCCAGTTCGGTGCTTCCGCCGCGACCAGCGCGTCAACGAAAAGGAGCAGGGCGAAACCGGCGAGCCATTGGCAAAGGCCGCCGGAGCATGGGGGGCGACGGAGCAGAGGGGCAGTAATCATGGGCCGGAGCGAGTTAACCGTGACGGCCTCAAGCGCTCGTCGAGAGCGACTCCGGGCGCGACGCTCTAAACCAAGCCCGCGCGGGCCGTCGGTGGCAATCCCTTATGAGTGTCGGACGCGCCTTGTCTTCACCTGCGTTTGGGCCCGGCGATGCCGCGCGAAGTCAACGGATGTACTCGGCCTTGGAACGGGGCTGGGTCTCCGTGGCGGAACGTAGCTGGGCGGCGGATTCGGACGGGTCGCTGCTCCTGGTGTTCCGCCGCAAGGGACTGCCCGGCTCGTCGATGTTGGGGCGCGATTCGGTGCCTGATACCGGACGTGCCTCCGCGCGGCCTTGGAGTTCACTTTCGGCTTCCAGCCAGATTTGGTCGTCACAGCCGTTGGGACAATTTCGTTCACGCCACAACTGCTCGGCGCGGCGGGAAATTTCCTCCCGCGCAATCTGGCGCCGGGGAGCTTCGGTGGGAGTCTGCGAAACTTCTTGGTTCATGGTGAAAGTCTACGCATCCGATGCTGACTCCGCCATCCGGTGTCTCCCGAAGCTCTCATGGAAACAAAACGGAAGGCGCCGGGCGCCGGCGGGCCGGCCGCCTGCATCGTCGGGACGGACCGGCTGGCTTTGAAACGGGCGGAGCCGGAGTAAGGTTCGACAGGAAACGGCTTGTTACCGCGGCGCCTAACTCATATCCACGCGTCTTTCTGCTTATCCCATGCCCGCCAAAGTTGTCGTTCGCGATCTCAAGAAACGTTACGGGCCCGTCGAGGCGGTGCGTGGGGCGAGTTTTGAAATCGAAGCGGGGGAGATTTTCGGTCTGCTCGGGCCCAACGGCGCCGGCAAGACCACCACGCTGGAGTGTTTGATTGGATTGCGGGAGCCAGATAGTGGCGAGCTTCAGGTTTGTGGACTCGATGCGCGGCGTCAGGCCGCCGCGGTGAAGCAAAGGATTGGGGTGGCGCTGCAAAGCACCGCGCTGCAGGACAAGATTACCCCGCGTGAGGCCTTGCGCTTGTTCGGCTCTTTTTACGAGAAGCCAGCGGCGCCCGCGGGGTTGCTGGAGCGTTTTGGCCTGGGCGAAAAAGCGGATGCCTCTTTCGACACTTTGTCCGGTGGCCAGCGCCAGCGACTGGCGCTCGCCCTGGCCTTTGTCAATCAACCGGAGCTCGTGCTGTTGGACGAGCCCACCACCGGGCTTGATCCGCAATCGCGTCGTGAACTGCACGCCGAAATTGCGCGGCTGAAACACGAGGGTTACACCGTGCTGTTGACCACGCATTACCTCGATGAAGCCGAGGCGCTTTGCGACCGTATCGCGATTATCGACCAGGGCCGGGTGGTCGCGGAAGGGACGCCGCGCGATCTGATCGCAAAATCCAGCGCGACCCAGGCGGTTACGCTCGTCACGGCCCGACCGCTGGAGCCGGCGGAATGGGCGCGGATTGACGGACTGGAAGAGTTGCAGTGTGAGGGCGCGACGGCCCGATTCCGCGTCGCGAATGCGGCGGCGGTCCTCGCCGTGTTGACCTCGT
>JBEENF010000103.1:0-9981 GCA_041192325.1 Verrucomicrobiota bacterium | reverse complement strand
CGACCAGCGTCGCACTTGGATTAACAGAAACGATGGTAACACTTACCCCCGATGAGTTGGCCACGAAACCGGCAGAGTCCGTCACCCGGGCGGTAAGCGAAACCGCTCCGAGCGCTGCAGGCGTCCAATTTAGGCTGAACGGCGAAGTGCTATCTGTGCCAACGCTTACCCCATTGGCGAAAAACTCTACTTGAGTCACTGAGGCGCCAGTGCTGGCGGCCGCGGTGACGCTGATCGAAGTCGCAATTCCAACGGCGACGCTGGCACTAGCAACGGGACTGGAGATGAGAACCGTCGGAACCGAATTTGCTGCCGTAACGTTAATCGCGGTGGACAGACGGATATTGCCTTTGTCGTCGGAGGCCTGGGCCCGCAGCGCGTAAGTTTTAGCCACGGTAGGTTTCCAAGTGAGTGTATAGGGCTGGACCAGAACCGGATTTGTCTGCCCTGCAACCGCCGGCACGATCGGTTCGCCATCGACGTAAAAAGTCACCCCACCCAAAATAAAGCCATCGGTATCCGCTGCCGTGGCTGCAACCGTAACATTTGAATTTATCGGAACGGAGCTGCCGCCTGTTGGGCTCGTCAAAGTGACAACGGGGGGCGTACCGATTGTAGAGGCTATGTTGATATTCGATAGGGCCGAATCCACAAAGGTCGTGTTGTCGGCAGCGGTAACCTTGGCTTTTATCGCGTGTGGACCTACGGTAAATCCGCCTGCAGCCAGAAGATCGATTTCAGCGCTATACGGAGCCTGAGTCCGGGTGGCAATGAGCTGATTGGCCCCGGAGGGGTCTAAGAAATATTCAACTTTGCTGATAACGTTGTCAGACAGTACGGGATTCGATCGCAAAAATATTTGCGAATTCTGGACTAAAGTTGCGTTATTCTGTGGAGCGACCAGCGATACGGTTCGTACCGCAGTAACCATCACGATGCTGGTGGCCGTCGCTGTATTAACGGAAGGAGAAGTTCCCGTTGTGGGCACCGAGTTGTCCGTAACCACAGCGGTCAAAGTATGCAGACCCGCTGCCGTCGGAATCCAAGTGATGGAGAAGGGAGATGTTCCTCCAACTATACCGATACTGCTTCCGTTATCGAAAAATTGTACCGAAGCGATGCTGGCGTTTGCCGTCGCAGCTGCCGTGGCCGTTATCGTATAACCAGCCGGCGTACTTATGGAAGCCAACGTCCCACCGGATGCAGGATCCGTGATCGAGATGGTGGGGGTCCCGCTCGCGCTCGGGATCGCGACCAGCGCCGCGAGCAGAAGCCCGAATGCGAGCATCCGCGGAAATAGCGTAGTCTTCATGTGCATCGGTCGAGAGAAGTTGACCTCATCGGCTGCCGCTCCGGGTGCGCGCCTCGGCGCTGGCCGGGGTGACAATCGTCGGATTTTGGAACAGCGAGTTCGCCGGCGTGCTTTTCAGATTCTGCCGCTTGGGCGACCCGCCGGGACTCACCAAATTGGCGGTCACGAAAATCAGGAGATTTCGCTTTTGCGAACTTTCGCCCTTCGACCGGAACAGCCTGCCAACCAGGGGAATGTCCCCAAAAAACGGCACCTTGTCATTGACCTTCTTCACCTCTTCGCGGGTCAGCCCGCCCATCACCAGGGTCGCGCCATCCCAAATGGTGACCTTCGTCGAGATGTCTCGCACGGAGAAGATGGGCTGAAAGAAACCCGGCGGAACCGTGACGGTTGTGCCGCCCGAGATCGCCACGCTGGGGCCACCGTACTCCACGAAGCCATCGAACTCCGTGACCCGTGGATTCAGGTCGAGGCTGATCGAGTAATCGTCTTCCTCCACAGTCGGCGTGACTTTCAATTCGACGCCCACATTCCGGGAGGTGAATTCCTGCGGCGTTCCGGCCGTGATTGTCACGCCGGCCGACCCGCCACCGGCCGCGCTGCCGGTGCCGACCTGACTCTGAATTTCACCGTAGCTTTGGGGATAACGCATTTCTTGAGCCACGGTGATGTTGGCGGGATTGCCCGAGAGTACGGTCACCTTTGGCGCGCTCAACAAATCAGTGCCTTGCTTCTGAGAAAGGGCCCGCACCACGGCGTTTACATCGAATTCCCCCACGAAGCCGGTGATGTTGGCCAGCGGCGTGGCGCCGGTGCCAACGGAAATCGAACCCGGCAAGACGGGCGAAAGGAATGGCACCTTGAGATTGTCTCCACCGCTAATATTGATGGATCCACCGTTCGAAGAACTGTTGAAGGCGCCCGATAAGGCCCGGTTCACACCGTTGGAGCTATAGACCTCCCGCGGGACAAACACCTGACGGCCGTTGGCGTCGAGCACCGGGGCACCGGTCGTGGGATTGATTTGCGGAACTCCGCGGCGGGTCAGGTTCCACTGCACGCCAAGCTCCTCGAGCGCTCCTTCCGCGACTTCCATGAACTTGGATTCGATCTCCACCTGGCGCACGTCGTTGTAGCGGGAGAGAATATTGTGGATGCGCTCAATGTTGCGCGCGGTCTGCGTAACGATGATGGCCGAACCATCATAAGCGAGGGAGCTGCCTTCCACGGTGAAGCTCACGCCGGCCTGCTGTAGAAAACCTCGCATCGCCGCAGCTTCGCCGCCGGTAACGCCCGATTCGACCGGGCTGGCGGCCCCACCCGGAGAAGATGGATCTTTCGCGCCCGCGCCCGCTATGCCCGTCATGCGCAGAACGGTCGCGCGGGTTACGGGGAAAAATTGCGTTTCGAGATTCGTCACTTCTCCGCCTGGTCGCACCACGACGGCGTCGGCTTGAACCTCAAATTGGTACCCCACCGCTTCGGTTACAAAATCCAGCACGCGCTTCAGGGTCGCGTTCCGCAGCGTGATGCTGACGGTCGGATTCTTGTTGGTCGGATCGAGCAAAACAATGTTTACGCCTTTTGGGGTGCTACCGGTCAGGTCATATTCCTCTGAGGCGGCGCTTAGCGCGGCCACGACCTGCCCGATCTCCGCGCGGGTAAAGCTCACGCTCGGAATCGTGATTTCGCTCAATTTTTTCGCCAGCGGCGCCGCGGCCGCGGCTTGGTCGGGTTCACGCGCTCGCTCCTGGTATATGCCGGGTCGCTGCCACCCTTTTGCCACTTCCTCGAGCAGCTGCGCGCGGGTTTTTTCCCGATTGAGCGCACCGGTTTCGGTTTTCTCCTCGGCAATGCGCAAGAGGAATCCTTTCGCGACCGTGTTGTCCGGTTCCTGGGCTTCAACCGCGCGGAAGGTGCCCTGCGCGCCATCGATGTCGCCGGCCAAGTATTGGGCGCGACCCTTGGCCGTGAGTTGGGCGGCAGCGGCGCGTTCAGCGGCAAAGGCCGGATCGACCGCGCCGGTCGCGACGTTTGCTTCGGTACGCGCGAGTTGACGCTCGACGCCAGCCGCCTTTGCGCTGCCCGGTGAGAGGCGCTCATGTTCGGCAAGCGTAGCGCGGGCGGCATCCATTTCACCGCGCCGCATCATCATTTGGGCGCGTTCGAGCAACGCGGACGCTTTTTCCCGATTTAGATCGGCGATCAGATTCTGGGTCAAAGGATTCAGTGGCAGGAGGGCGTTCGCGGCATCCACGGTGGCGATGGCCGCGTCGGGCTTGCCTTGGCGGAGCTGCGCGCGGGCGGTGGCCAGCTGGTTCTGACCCTGCGCCATCCGTTGACTGATGCGGTCCGACTCCGCGCGCGCGAGCGCTTCAGCTTCTTCCTGTGGTGTTGGCGCCGGGTTTTCCGGAGCGGCGGCGCGCGCGTTTTGACCTGGCTCCGGAATTCTCACGTCCACCATCGGCGCCGGCTCCGCCCTTGGTTGCACCGTCACCGGCGCCGGGGCGGGACGGGCAGCAGCGGCGGCGGCGCGTTCGGCCGCAGCGCGTTGCTCTGCAGCCTGTCGGGCTGTTGCTTGCTGCTGGGCCACCGCACGGGCTTCGATTTCCTGCCGCAGCCGCTGTACGGCGGCATCGTTGGGCGAGAGCGTGGCGAGCTGGTTCACGGCTTTCTGCGCCGCCGGCAGATCGCCGGCATCCCGCGCCCTGAGCGCTTCCGCCATGAGTCGGATCTTGATGTCAGTCTGACTCTGCGCAGCCGGTCCGGCGAGTGGCAGAGCTAAGGCGAGTAGTCCGGCCGCGATCAGAACGATGAGCGGCGGGACAAAGGGGCGGTTTTTCATGCTGGAAATTTAGCTGGCAGGCGGAGCGTTTTCGCCCGGTTCATGCTCCTGGGGCGTGAGCGTGCGCCGCTCCGGTTGGGCCCGCCCCGGAGCCTCTTTGGTCACTTCAATGGACGGCGGGCTCAGCGTAATCTTCTCGATGCGATACGTCACATTCCCGACCTTGAATACCTCACCCGTGCGCACCTCCCGCGCCGCGCTCGCATCGGATGGGAGGACAACGGCGAAAAGCGTATCCGTAAAGTGCCGCTCGCGGTGGGTGATCGTTACTTCGCGACCCGAGCGTTCATCAAAGACTACCGCGGATGCGACTCGCTGGCGAGTGGTCATGCCCTGGGGCAGTGCCACGGGACGCTCGCGCACGTCCAGCGCGCGAATCGTCAGGGCAAGATTAGCCACGCGTCGGCCCGCCGTTGCGAGGAATACTTCACCGGTCTGCAGATTCTCGAACGTGCCGCGCCAGTTTCCTTCGGCTCCCATGTAGCCGATGAGCTGCAGTCGAAAGGGCTCCGGTCGCACGGCGTCGAGCTCGAGACCAAAAGGTTCGGTCGGCGCATCATCGCCAAAACCTGCCGGAGGTTTGACGGTAAACTGCTTTGACCGGCCGTTGTAATAAATCTCCGGAGGAGTGAACAGATCGTAGACCCACTCCCGTCCCCGCGCTTGGGCGGTGGGAGGATTCCATGGATCAGAAGCAAATGAAGATACTTCGACTTTCGACGGCACATAGGGCGCCGCGGCAATGGCGCCGCTCGTTGAAATCGGAGCAACGGCGCCGGCTCCCCGCCACGCCATCAGGCCAAAAACCAACGCAGAGGCCACCGCCACCGCACCGGAAGCAAACAGAAGCATGTGATGACTTTGCTTTGCTTTCATGATCGCGCCTTCCGGAGGTAACTGGAATCGGGTGAGCTCACCGGGTGGGCTCCGGCGGCGTGGCCACTGCGTCTTTTGCGCTCGGCGGTGGCACGAGTTCGATGAACTCGACCGTCAGGGTAAATCTCGAAAGAGGCCGGGTTACAATCGGCAGCGCGGCGCTGACGGCGGAGGTCTTCTTCGCGACGGATCCGGCATCAGCCGTCAAAACGATCGATGCCGCAAGGGGCGCGGACTCAGCGCTTGCTTCCTCATAGCTGGCGGGTGTCTGCGCGTCCTCAGCCGAAGCTGGCTCCACCTCCACCTCGCGGACCAGCACCGGGAGCTCCAGAGTCGCGAGGCGATTCAAGAACGAGCGCAACGCGGCCGTTTGGGCCACGAACACGTAACGAAAAGCGAACGAATCGACGAAGCCGGGACGACGGACGATGATGCGCGGATTAAGGGAGAAAAAATCGGGGCCGTCTTCGCCATCATCCAGCGCCACGTCAGCCGGTGGAGGATTATCGGCACCCGGGACAGGGATGACGTTTCGTTGCTCACGTTCGATTTTGGTCAGCGGTCGCTCGCGCTTTACCGCGATAAGCGCCTTGGGCCCCGCTTCGATCAAGGCTTCAGTGAGATATTGCGCCACCTGCCGCTGCCGAAAGACCGCCTCGATGCGATCGGTTTCAGGTCCCTCGTTGGCGTAGGCTGAAAACCCGAACCGTGCCGCTTCCGGGCGCACTTCGACTCCGCTCTTCCTGGCCAGCTCCCGGGTTTTCTCGACGAAGGTGGCCAAATCGAAGAAGGCGTCCGTGCGTGCCGCAGGCCGCCGGGCCTGATGCATTTGCTCCACCAAGGGGCCTTTCCCTTTCAACCCGGCCTGCATGGTCGCGAGCGACGCTTGCGCGCGGGACAGCTCGGCTTCGATGGCAGCAGCCACTTCCCGCGTCGGCGCCGGCGTCAGCTCACGCAAGGCCTGGAGTTCACCCCGCTTTTGCTCCCGTTTGGCCGCCAGGTTACGCGCCGCAGCATAACGTTCGTAGATCCACACGCATTCGCCGACCGCCAGGATAGCAGCGATCAACAAGGCGAAGGCAAACCGCGGGTTTTTGCGATGCCAGCTCATGAGCTCAATCCGTCAGTCCAAGGCGACGCAACCGCCCACAACGCGTCCAACGGGATTACCGCTCTGACCGAAGGAAGGCTGAAACTGAAAACAATCTTCAAAGGGGGTTCTGGGGATTTAGCACGAGCGTAAAGTCGAATCGCAACAGTCCATTCTGGCTATTGTCGAAGTGCTCATTCTCGACCGAAGCAATGAAACGAGAACCCGCGAAGCTGGTCAGCAGTTCTTGCACCCGTTGCAACGAACCCTCGCTCACCCGCGATTGAGGATTGGCCACGTCGAGCAACCGGCCACTGAGAGTCAGACGGAGTGGCGGGGTCGCGGGAACAGCGGGCCGGCCATCGGCCGGGGCGTTCGGATCCGCCGCCGGAAGCTCAGCCGTCGCAGCCGGGGTGGCCGCCTCCGATCCCGCCGGCGGCCGGATGACTTGCAACCGATCGAGCCAGACGTCCTCCACCTTGGCCAGGCGACTCTGGATATCCGCAAAAAAGTTCACCCAGTTCGCCCTGGTTTCGTAGGCGACTCGAAGAGCATCGATCTGCTTGCGCACTTCTTCGATGTGACGCTGATTGTCGTCGTTACGCGTTTGCAGCGAACGCAACGGCGCCATTTCCCGTTCCAGCGCCACCACATCGGCGTTATTTTTCCGCGCGAGAGATTGAAAGTAGAGCACCGGCGGCAATAACGCTGTCATCAGGAGGGCCGCCGCGGCTAAAAACCACGGCTGCCGCTTTCGCAAGGCGAGGGCGTCGGTGACCGAAGACGGGAGCAAACTCGGCTCCGCTTCCTGCTTGGCGACGAGGCGCGTGGCAAGTCCGACCAATCCGGCCAGCATGGGACCGGCGGAATCAGCGCCTGCCGCCCGCGCATCGCCGGACAAATCCACCATGTTCAAGGGATCGTAGCGCTCGACGGGGATTTGAAGTTTGTCCTTCAACGCCGTCGCAAGGTCCGGAAGCAACGATCCCCCACCCGCCAAGTACAACGCGACGGGCGTAGCGCCGCCGGAGTGGCGGCGATGATTCAGCGTCGATCTCGTGATCTCGAGTTGGAGCCGGGCCGTAAAATTTTCGACGGCCCGCTGGACTGCAAGTCGAGAGGGAGAATGCGCCGGACGATCGGAAAGCCCCGACAACACCTGCACCTTGAGCGCCTCGGCGGAGGCAAAATCGGTTCCAAGCTCCTCAGCGATGGCCTGCGTCACGGCGTTACCTGCGAGAGCGAGCGTCCGAACGTAAAAACGGTCCCCCTCCAGATAAAGCAGTTGGGTCGAACGGGCGCCAATATCCGCGACGATGACAGACTCCACCGTGCGGGGGTAATTGTAGCGGAAGCCATGCCGCACCGTGACGGCAACGGGCGTCGCGCGTTCGATGGGCAAGCCCACTGCATCTGCGGCTCCACACAACGACTGCATTGCCTCGAATTTGGCCGCCGCGATCATGACCTCGAGATCGAAGCTGTCGTCCGACACCACCTGATAATCCCACACGACCTCCTCCAGGGGATGGGGGATGTTTTCCGCCGCCTCAAAAGCGATGATCTTACCCCGCTTCGCCGGTTCGATGGAGTGGGTCTTGATGAACTTCACCAAGACCAGATGGCCGGGGACGGAAACTGCCACGGGGCCGGTGGATTTTTGCCGCTGCAGAATAAGCCCAAGCGCCTGCCCGATATCGGTGGCCCACCGGGATTCACGCGCCGGATCGGAGCTATGTCTTTCGAAAGCAAACTGCTGCAAAACCAACCGACCGCTGGCACCCGCGGAAAAAACCCCCCAAGAAACATGGGCAGCACCCACATCAACGGCAAAAACTCGGGGTGAGCGCATTTGGTTAGGTTGAAACGAGGCGAATTTAGAAAGACAGACTCCGCAAGCGGATTCTTGACGTCGGGGGCAAGTGAGGAGTTGCAAAAGACTCACTTCATTTCTTTGCGCCCGCAGGTGATCGTCGAGCGCGGGCAGGCGCTGGCAAACGGCGTTAAATACCGGGCCTTGCAACACGCCGTCATTCGTCGCCGTCGCGGTTCCGGCCGCGGATCGAAGTTCCTTCTCATCGCCGGAGTGGAGAGGGAGCCGGAGCGATGGGCCCGCGCGTCGGCCAGCGGGCGGCCGCCGACGATAATCTCGACCGATCAGAATCAGATATGGGCTTATCCGGGCTAGCGATCCCGCTTGACAGCGCGGGAGGCGGATAGAAGCGAACCCACAAACGCCCGCCTCCAGCGCAACACCCCCGGCACCGGCGCGGTAATGTTCACGGAGACGCTTGTCTTTGTCCGGGCGGAGACTGACTAAAGTCGGGTGAGGTCGCCTCCGAACACACCCTCGCGGCCCGCGTTTGGCGTCACTCCAACTCCCCCGCGAATGATTTCTCTGGTGGTTGGGGCCGGGAACCGGGCAGCTTCGGAGCATGTCAGGCCTTCCCCTCACCTACAAAATTGCCGTGTTGGTCTTCATGGAGAACCACGCGCAAGAACAACTGCTGATGCTGCGCGCCAAGCCGCCCAATCTGGGCGTCTGGAGTCCCATCGGGGGCAAGCTCGAAACCGGGATCGGCGAGTCGCCGTTCGAATGCGCGGTGCGGGAAACGGCGGAGGAGACGGGCCTGACTTTTGCCACCGCCGATTTTCACCTCTTTGCCATGATCGCGGAAAAAGCGTATGAAGGCCATGCCCACTGGTTGATGTTCCTCTTCCGGTGCAAACGCCCGATTTCCGCATTGCCGCTGGATATTGCGGAGGGAAAGTTTGGCTTTTTCTCCCGAGCTGCGATCGACAGTCTCCCGATCCCGGAAACGGACCGTAAGGCATTGTGGCCAATTTACGATCGCCATCGCGACGGTTTTGTCTCGTTGAAAGCCGACTGCGCTCCGGGGAGACCGGTGAAAGTCGAAATCGAAGAGGTCTTGCGGCCTCGCGAAGCGCCTTGAAAGGTCGCGCCGCGAAATCACCGACCACGCGGCTGAATAAAGGCGCGGCGCGGGCGGCGTCGATTCCACGATGGATGAAGGCAGTCGCGGTGGGAATTCACTTCCCCCGAGCCCACCGTCTGATTCCACCCGGGGCAAACGAAGGGGCAATGGACTGGCCCGCCAACGCGCAGGCCGAATTGTCGCAGGTGTAAAATTCAATCCACGCTTGATTTCCAAGGCCACCAACAAACACTGACCAGTTCCATCAATCCTTCGACTATCTGTGAGCAAGAAAACGACTGCCAACCCCGCGAAACAAGCCCCTGAGTCAATTGTGGGCGCAGCCATGGCTCCGGTGAACGCGGCCCTTTCCCGCGAACAGAAGATAGACCTGCATCGAACGATGGTTCGGATTCGGCGCTTTGAAGAACGCAGCTTGCGGGCGTATCAGGCCAAAAAAATCGGCGGATTTCTCCATCTGTACATCGGCCAGGAAGCCGTGGCTGTAGGATGTTGTTCATTGATGGGAAAAAACGATCACGTGATCACGGCCTATCGCGACCACGGTCACGCCATCGCGGTCGGCATGGATTTGAAGCCGTTGATGGCCGAACTCTATGGCAAAGCGACTGGCTGTTCCAAGGGCAAGGGTGGTTCGATGCATTACTTCGATCCGTCACGAAACTTTTGGGGCGGACATGGCATTGTGGGCGGGCAGATTCCCTTGGGTACGGGTTTGGCTTACGCCATTAAATACAAGGGCCTAAAAGGGGCGGCGATGGCCTTCATGGGCGATGGCGCCGTCAATCAAGGCGCGGTGCACGAGGCCTACAACCTGGCCGCGTTGTGGAATCTGCCGGTGGTATTCGTGATTGAGAATAATGGTTACTCGATGGGGACCAGTCAGGCCCGTTCTTCGGCC
>JBEENF010000102.1:0-9992 GCA_041192325.1 Verrucomicrobiota bacterium | reverse complement strand
ATCTTCCACGAGCCCTTCTGATACTTGCCGGCAATTCTGAACTGATCGGTGTCGCCGAAAACATCCACGTAGATCTGCTGGTGGGCAATCGATCCGGCGCCCGCTCGACCCTGAGTGAAGTCGGGACCGAAGGATGGCGGAAGGGTGCCGGTGTTGATCGCCAGCCGGTTGTCGTAGGTCACCTGATCGTTGGCGGCGTTGCTGTAACCGAGCGAAAGCGTGAGGCCTTCCCAAGGCCGCCAATCGATGCTGCCGGAATACGCCTGCCGTCTGGTTTCGCGAGGATCGTCCGTCGTCCGCACCTGCCGAAGGAAGGGCCGGGTCTCGCTCCCCCCGCTGGCGGGAGCGAATTCGTAGGCCATGAGCAAGGACGAGCTGAACTTTGTTCTCAAGGAGCTTGAGGATTACGAAACAATAACTAACTCAGATATAGAAGATGTCCTCGAATTTAACATCGCAGAACTCGCAGGATGGAGAGAAGCCGCAAAGCAAGGCGGGAACCCGAAATCTTTCATCAGCCGAACGGTCTCAGCGATCGCTCAAGTTGCAGCAAGAGTCCCCGGAAATTTGGGCGGCGTTCAGGAGTCTAGAGGCGGACGAGGAGAAAATGCGGAAGGGCGAGGAGGCACTCAAGCGGGAGATGGCTCTGTTGATAGCCGAGCAAGCAGCAAAGGAGTCCAGCAGGCAGAAGTTGGAACAGGAGTTGGGACGCAAAACGTGGCAGATCGCCCCGGCGCAACCCCTGCCCCCACCGGAACCGCTGCCGCCAGCGGAACCGGGATCGCTAGCGGCCAACATTCGCAAGGAATTGGGTCTGGAATAACGCCGATTTCGCCTGAAAAGGCGAAGGCTGTACACACCCTTTCTGGGGTGCCAGAGAGCGCTGATCTGGACGCGCTGTTTAACGATGCGCTGAGCGAGCTTGCGGACGACATCCAGCGGTCTGAGCCGACACGCACCGCCCTTCCATCTGACGCGAAGCGACAGATTAGTGGACTCATCAATATCAAATCGCGATCCCTCGATCGAGCGTTGGCGCGCAACTTCCCGCAGGATGCGAATGCGATCCGCAGCGGGAACATCGCGGAAGGGCCATCGGCGGGTGGCTTTCATCGTGCCAAATATTGGCGCAGCCGGCGATCTCGCGAGCGAGGAAGGCTTTCTCGAAGCCGTCGTTTCCAGGCGCAATTCATACGATGTTCACGCCAAAGCTGTCCGTTTCGAGGGTTCCGCGACGAATCTCAATTTCCGACTCGACGATCTCTTCGACGGGCCGTTTCCCCCTACCGCGCTGCTGGTGGCGAAGCCCCGCGACGTCGTTGTGATCCTCATTCATCTCCAGAAACGTGGGCTGACCGTGCCGCACGCCATCTCCCTGATCGCCCGCGATCATGACGGCATCTTCGAATCGTCGATCTCACACTACGCGTTCAGTGCCGAGAGCTACGCGCAACGACTTTCCCGCCTGATGCTGCAGATCGGAAGACAAGGTTACCTCGCTCCAAAACGACACCTCATTTTTCCCAGCTACGTCGACGCGGGCACTGTCGTGCAAGCGCCACCTGATCCATCGTAGTCACTGCCTGAAACTCCGTGAGTCGGAGCGGCGATGGCCGCTCCGCGCCTGACAACTTAGGAGGGGACGCGCGGTCAGTTCTCTTTTAGGCGCAGCAGCGAATTTAGCTTCTGCGCCAGCAGTTCGGCCGCCGGGCGCGTGTCGCCCGGCGCGCGCTGCAGCCAGGGCAGATCCTGGCCGAGCACGACATCCAGCGCGAGTGACTCGGCAGCTTGCTGCCCTTGGTCCTGCGCCGGCTGCGCCACCGAGGGTAAAACGACCAGGCAATCCCATCCGGGCTTGCCCGTGCTTTTCCCCACCGCGAGCGACCAATTCATGATCCAAGTATAGGATCGGTAGAACTGATCCACCGTAGCGGCGAGCGCACCCGCCGGCACCGCAATCACCACCAAATCGGGCGGCTGTGAGTCGGGGTGCTCACGAAACTTCAACCAACCGATATCGCGCGCTTGTTTCTCGAGGTCACTGAGTGAGCGCTGATCCACCTCCCACGGCGTGACCTCAATCGCCGCGCCATGGAAAACACTTTTGATCGCCGGACCGATGAGACCGTCGACCGGTTTCATCGCCACCACTTTGACAGCCTGCCCGGCCTGCAAACGCGCCAGCACCGCCGGCCAGCCGGGCTGCAAGGCCGGCAGGCTCTCCAGCGAAATTCGACGGCCGCTGATCGTCGCCGCCACCTCCTCGGCCAGCACCCGATGTCCGCGCAAATTCGGATGAATCGGGTCGCTCATCAAGCGGGTCCACGCGCGTGGGTCCACCGTTCGAATCGCCTCGAACGCGCGATGAGTATCCGCAACGGGCACATCCATCTCACGTCCGACCCGCCGAACGATCTCGGCGTACTGCGCCACCCGCCACGGCGGTCGTCGCGCATCGTCCGGGCCGACGGAATTTGGCGTCATCAAAACGACCTCCGCTCCTTTTCCTCTCGCGCGTTGGACGATCTCCGTGAGGTTGGTCTGAAACGCCTCGGGCGAAATTCCCGCAACGTCGTTCATGCCGAACATCACGACGACCAGCTGTGGATTCTGGCCCAGCACGTCCTTTTCCATGCGTTTCAGCGCCGCCACCGTCGTGTTGCCGCTGACCCCAGCGTTGATCATTTCCACCCGAGTTCCCGGGTAGCCCCGCTCGAGCGCGAGCCCCAGCAGATCGCACCACGCCCGTCGTCCACCCGAATGATAATAGACACCCGTGATGCTGTCGCCAAAACACACAATCTTCACTGGCCGTCCGGCGGACAACTCCTGCACCATGGACAAACGGGCGCTCACGTTTTGGGCATGAGCCCGCGGAAGAAACAGCAAGGCACATCCCAAAACAATCTGCCCTATCGCCTTCATCGAAGCGCGAAGTTGGCCAGGACAAGGTCTCCCCTTGCGGCGCTCGTCTGCCCCGCCCGACGTTCCTGACTGAGGCGCAGAAGAGGTGGAGGGCAATCGGGTCGCGAGACGGGTGGTGAATTCGGCGTTCATGCTCAAGGGGCTTCTCTTATCCTTCTGCAGGAAAAGGATCGTGCAGAGCCCAAAATTCGTCGCGGCGCAGGCAGGGACGAGGCGGAACAACTGGTTACATCGGCTCACCCACTTGCGCGGCAATCCCCCAAGGCCTACGCGACCGCCGGGCAATCGCACATTCCGCTTGCCTGCCACTCGCGCGTGGCGGTTCTGTTCCCCTCATGCCTTCCGCCTCCCCCTTGCCGTGCGCGCCCGAGGCCGCTGACGATTTTCTCAGCCAGCCGCCCGCGGGCCTCGCCGCCGCCTTCGCCTCGACCCTTGGTCCTTTCATGGTGCTGGGCGCCGGTGGCAAGATGGGCCTGCACCTTTCGGTGATGCTGCGTCGCGCCCTCGACCAGCTCGGACGCAAGGATCGCGTCATCGCCGTGTCGCGTTTTCGCACCTTGCGCGACTCCGCGGATTTCACCGCCCACGGCGTGGAGGTCCAGACCTGCGATCTCTCGAATGCGGCGGAACTCGCCGCGCTCCCCGACGCGCCCACCATCTTTTTTCTGGCCGGCGTAAAATTCGGCACGGCCAACACGCCCGAACTGCTGCACGCCACCAATGTGGTGCTGCCCCGCAGCGTCGCGGCGCGCTTTCGCCGGTCGCGCATCGTCGCCCTTTCGTCCGGCAACGTGTATCCTTTTGTCGCGCCTTCTTCGGGCGGCGCCACCGAACGCACGCCGCCTGATCCCGTCGGAGCCTACGCCGCGTCGTGCCTCGCGCGCGAACAGGCTTTCACGCAGGGCTCAATCGAGCATGCGAATCCCGTGGCGCTCATCCGGCTGAATTACTCCGTGGAATTCCGCTACGGCGTGCTCGGCGACATTGGCCAGCGCGTGTTCGCCGGTCAGCCGGTCGATGTGACGCCTGGCTACGTCAACGTCATCTGGCAGAACGACGCCGTCGCCCATTGCATCCGCGCTCTCGAGGTCGCGGGTTCCCCGGCGGTTCCGATCAACATCACCGGATCCGAGACGCTCGCGGTGCGCGATATTGCCCACCGGTTTGGCACGGCGCTCGAACTTCCAGTAACCATCACCGGCGTCGAAGCTCCCACGGCGTTGCTCAACAACGCCGCGTGGTCACACCAGCTCTTCGGCAAACCCCTCACCTCCGTCGATCAAATGATTGCATGGGTTTCCGCGTGGATGCGCATCGGCGGCCACACGTGGGGAAAGCCCACCGGCTTCGAACGGCGCGATGGCAAATTTTAAACGCATGGCTGCTTCAACTGCTTCGTTCGATCCCGGCGCGCATCTCCGCGCCGGGCAGGTCATTCCGGCTTTGCCGCTCGCGTTGCGCCGCAACCGCCAGTGGGACAAGGTCCACCAACGCGCCATCGTACGCTACTATGTCGATGCGGGCAGCGGCGGTCTCGCCGTCGGCGTGCACTCGACGCAGTTCGCCATCCGCGATCCCAAGATCGGCCTTTACGCGCCGGTGCTGCAGCTTGCGATTGAAACAACCCGCGCATGGCTCGGCGCCAAGCCGCGGCCGTTCATCATGATCTCGGGTCTTTGTGGCCGGACGCCTCAGGCGGTCAGCGAAGCGACCACCGCGCGCAGCTTGGGTTACCATGCCGGCCTGCTCAGCCTCGGCGCCTGGGCCGGCGATGAGGAGAAGGCTGTGCTGCAGCACTGCCGGGCGGTGGCGAAAGAAATTCCCCTAATCGGATTTTATCTCCAGCCCGCCGTCGGCGGGCGCGTCTTCTCCTACCGCTTCTGGCGGCAATTCGCCGAAATTCCCCAACTCCTCGCGGTGAAGATCGCGCCCTTCAATCGTTACCGCACGCTCGACGTCGTTCGCGCCGTGCTCGAAGCGGGCCGCGACGACGTCGCGCTCTACACCGGCAACGACGACAACATCATCGCCGATCTGCTGACGCCGTTCACCTTTGGCGGTCGGACGCGGCCTATCGACGGCGGACTGCTCGGCCAATGGGGCGTCTGGACGCAGGGTGCCGTCCGGCTGCTCACGCAAATCAAGCAGGCCCGCCGCAAGCCGCGCCTCGATGCCGCGTGGCTTGATCGCAACGCCGCCCTGACCGACATGAACGCGGCAATTTTCGACGCCGCGCATAATTTCGCCGGCTGCCTGCCCGGCATCCACGAGGTGCTGCGCCGGCAGGGCCTGCTCGCGACCACGGCGTGCCTCGATCCCCACGAGCAGCTTTCCCCGGGACAGGCGGCGGAAATCAGCCGCGTCGCCGCAGCGTATCCATGGTTGCTGGACAACGATTTCGTCGCTGCCAATCTCGACCGTTGGCTGGCGTGAATGGCGGTCGGACGCCGCCAGACGCAGCGGATGACTGACCGAACGATAGCCCCGGCGCCCTTGTAGCGGACGGGAGAGTCACGCGGACCCAATTCGCGATTCGGAAAACGGCGGGACGCCGGGGCGGGCCTTCCATCCGCGCTGGGAAAAATTCCGCGACCAGCAACAAGGTTTGCCACCGGACTATCGGTCCTGCGTATTCGCGGAGGTCCGCGATTGTCTCACGGCGAAATCCCACCCCTCAAATCCCATGCTTCTCCGATTGATCTCCCTTGTCGGGTTCTGCGCCTTCGCGGACGCCGGCTTTTCTGCCAGCGTCGAAAGACCGAACATCGTATTTATCCTCGCGGACGACCTGGGCTGGGCCGACGTCGCCTTCAATGGCGGCAACGCTCCCACTCCGCATCTCGACCGTCTAGCCCGCGAAGGGGTGGAGCTGCGGCAACATTATGTCGCCCCCGTGTGCAGCCCGACGCGCACCGGGTTTCTGACCGGCCGGTATTGGAGTCGCTTCGGCATCACGGCGCCGGTCAACAACCGGGCCCTGCCTTGGGACACGGAGACGCTCCCCCGCGCCTTGAAGAGCGTCGGCTATACCACCTGCCTGACGGGGAAATGGCACCTCGGCTCCCTGCCCGAAGAAGGGCCAAATAAATTCGGCTTCGATCACAGCTACGGTTCCCTGGCCGGAGGCGTTGGTCCGTGGGACCATCACTACAAACAGGGAAAGTTTGTTCGCACGTGGCACCGCAATACCGAGCTGATGGAGGAAAAGGGGCACGTCACCGACCTAATCGCCAATGAAGCCATTGGGTGGATGGAGCGGCAGCCGAAGAACACGCCGTTTTTCCTATACGTCCCGTTCACTGCGGTGCATCTGCCCGTCAAGGAACCCACCGAATGGGTCCAACGCGTGCCGGCGATCATCACCGGCGATGTCGCGCGCAATTACGCCGCATCGATCATGCACTTGGACGACGCCGTGGGTCGCATCGTCGCCGCATTGACGAAAGCCGGCATTCTCGAGCGCACGCTGCTGGTTTTCACCAGCGACAACGGAGGCAGCACCGCGGAAAACGCCGATCGGCAATATCCCGCGGATGCTTATCCGACCGGCGCCCTCACCGGCAACAACGCCCCCTTGCGCGGACAAAAGGGCGACGTTTTCGAGGGCGGCATTCGTGTCCCGACCGTGCTAAGCTGGCCTGGGAAGTTGCCCGCACGGAAAGTGGAGGCGCCCTGCCACATTAGCGATTGGATGCCCACCTTGTGCGCCCTCGCCGGCTACAGTCCCAAGAAAGATTTGCAATGGGATGGCATGAATATCTGGCCTGCGATCACTGGCTCCGCTGCCATCGCCAGCCGAGCACTCTATTGGGCCGGCCCCGGCTTTCGCGCGCGGGCAATTCGAGACGGAGACTGGAAGCTGATCGCCAGTGGTTCCGGGTCCAAGGAAACGGTCGCGCTGTTTGATTTAAAAAAAGATCCCAATGAGCGACATGACCTCGCTGCGGCGATGCCGGACCGCGCGAAATCCCTGCACACCCTGTTGAACCGCATCGCCGAGCGCGACCGCGAGTCGCAGGTTAAGGAATGAAGCCGGAACGCGGCGCTCCAGCGCCGGCGCCGCTTTCCAGTTCTGCCGCTGGGGCGTAAAGGCAGAAGCTGATCTGCAAACAGTCGAAGCGCGGCGCGCCAATGCTGGATAAAATAATACGTGGCGCCGGTGTTTTACCGTTGTGGCGTCCCGGGGCGCCATTACTTGTTGCCGTCCCAAAGGCATGAAATTCCCTACCCTGTTCTGGACCCTCGTGGCATTCCTCGCAGCTGCTGTTTCAGCAGCCGCTCAAACCGGAGTCTCGATCACCCAACTGGATGACCGGCTCCGCGTCGAAATCGATGGCAAGCTCTTCACCGAGTACTATTTCAAGAACGTCCCGAAGCCGTTCTTCTATCCGATCATTGCTCCGGGCGATGCGCCGATCACGCGCAACTTTCCCATGAAAAAAGTGGACGGCGAAATGCAGGATCACCCGCATCATCGCGCGTTGTTTTACGGGCACGGCAGTGTTAACGGCATCGATTTCTGGTCTGAAACACCCAAGAAGTCCGGCACCACGGTTCACGAAGGTTTCGATGAAGTAAAAAGCGGGCCGCAGACGGGCATCATCCGTTCGCGCAACAAACTGGTCACCCTGGACGGCAAAACGATTGCGACTGACGAGCGCACCATGCGCATCCACAAGACACCGCACGGCCCGATGATCGACTTCGAGATCACTCACCACGCGTCGCACGGCGACCTCACTTTCAACGACACCAAGGAAGGCACGCTCGCCATCCGGCTTGCCGAGGGCCTCGTGCAAAAGAGCCCGCCTCCCCGGACCAAAGACAAAAAGGGTCCGGCCGCACCGGCACGCGCGAGCACCGGGCATATCGTAAATAGCGAAGGCGTACGTGACGGCGAAACCTGGGGCAAGCGCGCCAAATGGGTCGATTACTTTGGCAAGGTCGACGGCAAGACCGTGGGCGTGGCGATCTTCGACAACCCAAAGAATCCCCGCTACCCGAGCTGGTGGCATGTGCGCGATTACGGTCTGTTCGCCATCAATCCTTTCGGCGTACACGATTTCGAACGGCTGGAAAATCCCGCCGCGGGCGACCTGAAGGTACCCGCCGGCAAGAGCGTTACCTTTAAGAACCGCTTTTTCTTCCACTCCGGCGACGAAAAGGCCGCCCGCGTGGCGGAGCGTTTCGCCGAATACGCCGCGGGCAAGTAATTCACCGCTTCCCGTTCCCTCGCTCCTGTCGCTCCTACCCCGATGAACACCCTCAATCGCCGCACGTTTCTCAAAAACTCCGCCCTCGCTATATCGGCCGCCGGCCTCGCGCCCCATTCCTGGGCGCAGGTCAAAGGCGCCAACGACGATGTCCGCGTTGCCGTAATCGGATTCCGCGGCCGCGGCAAAGCGCACATTGCGGACCTCCTCAAGGTAAAGGGAGCCCGCATCGTCGCGCTCTGCGACGTCGACGCTCAAGTGCTCGCCAAGGAGGTAAAGCGGTTCGCCGACATGGGGCAGCCGGTCAAGGGTTACAGCGATCCGCGGAAGCTGCTCGAAAGCGGCGAGATCGATGCGATCACGACGGCCACGCCCAACCACTGGCACGCTTTGATGACGATCTGGGGCTGCCAGGCGGGCAAGGACGTCTACGTCGAAAAGCCCGTTTCCCATAACGTGCTTGAAGGCCGGCGCATGATTGAGGCCGCCCGCAAATACAACCGCATCGTGCAGACCGGCACCCAAAGCCGTTCCATCGTCGGCCTTCAAGAAGCGGTCGCTTGGGTCCACGCCGGCAATCTGGGCAAAGTAAAGATCGCCCGCGGACTTTGCTACAAGCGTCGTCCCACCATCGGCAAGGTCTCCGGACCGCAGACGGTGCCCTCGCACATCGACTACGACATCTGGACGGGACCGGCGGAAATGCAGCCACTCATGCGGAAGGAGCTGCATTATGACTGGCACTACCTTTGGAACACCGGTAATGGCGATCTCGGAAACCAGGGCATCCATCAAATGGATATTGCGCGCTGGTTCCTTGGCGAAAAGGGCCTGTCGCCGCGCATCTTCACCGCGGGCGGCCGCCTTGGTTACGTCGACGACGGCAATACCCCCAACACCCTGTTCACCCATCACGACTACGGCAGGACCTCGCTGATCTTCGAAGTCCGCGGCCTGCCGTCCACGCCGTCCGCTGTCGGCGGCAAAAAAGAAACGATGGACGCGATGTTCGGCGCGTCAGTGGGCAACGTCATCCATTGCGAAAACGGTTATGTGGTCGTGGGCGGCGGTCCCATCACCGCTTACGATCCCAGTGGTCAGCCGATCCGCACCTTCAAGGGCGAAGCGCTCAATCATCAGGCGAACTTCGTCAAAGCGATCCGGAGCCGAAAATACACCGATCTTGCCGCGGACATCAGCGAGGGCCACCTCTCCAGCGCGTTGTGCCACACGGGCAACATCTCCTACCAGCTCGGCCAGCAGTCCTCCGTGGGCGAAATTCGCGAGAAGATCATGGGGAACAAGGATTCGGCTGATGCCTATGATCGCATGGTCGCGCATCTCGGCGCCAACAAGGTCGATCTTGCGAAGTCGAAGCTGACGCTCGGCGAGTTGCTGACCATGGACCCGACGACCGAGCGCTTCACGAACAACGAAAAAGCGAACGCCCTGCTCACCCGCGCCTATCGTCCGGCCTTCACTGTTCCCGCGAAAGTCTGATTTTCAGGCGCGCCTGAAATTCTCACGCCGGTCCCGCGTTCGCGCGGGCCGGCGTTTTTCATTTTTCCGCCGCGCGGAATGGATGCGAATGCGCGGAGCAGGTTGCGACGCGAGACGTTCGGACCAGGCGAGCACGGCCATCCTCCTGGCCTTTCCACCGGCCTCTTCCCGGAAGCTGGTCCTTATTCCCCGAAGGTTTTGCGCAGGTATTCGCGGCTGCGGGTCGCGATGGCTTCCGCGCCTTCCTCAAATTTGAAAACTTCGACGCTCACCATGCCGTCGTAGCCGCCCTCGCGCAGCGCCGCGGCAATGGGAAAGAAGTCCACGTCGCCAAAGCCCGGGCCCTTCATATTG
>JBEENF010000101.1:0-10136 GCA_041192325.1 Verrucomicrobiota bacterium | reverse complement strand
CAATCCTCAGGTGCAATGGCTCTCCGGCGTCGGCGAAGTCTGGCGGGACGGGCTCGTGATCAACCGGCTCGTGCCGACGCCGGCGCGGTCCTCGGCCGACTACCTGCGACCGTGGGCCCGCCGCGACCGCTTCGTCTTTCCCTTTTCCGGGGCGTGTTTCCTGCGCCGCACGGTTTACGAACGTCTCGGCGGGTTCGACGAGACGTTTCACTATTCGATGGACATGGAATACTACACGCGGCTCGCGCTGCGCGGCGGCCTGGCGCAGACGCTGTGTCCACAGATCCTCGGGCGCTGGCGCTGGCACGCCGCCAGCAAGACGCACACCGTGGGCTCCAGCTACGGGTTTCTCGGCGACGAGCTTCGCATCGCCGAGCGTTATCTGCGCGACCTGCCCCCGGCCGAACAATCCATCGTGCGCGCCGAACTTCCCGGGCTGCGTCGCTGGCTGGCCGTGCGGCGCGCCACGCATCCGCATGTCGATGACACGCCGCCCCGACGGCTGCAACGCCTCCTGACGGAGGCCCGGCGTCAGCCGTCGCTACTCGGCTTCCGCCCGTGGCTGGGAGCGCTGCGCCGCATTTTTGGAGCTCCCACGCATGCGTAGCCCCGGCTATTACTGGTGGGCCTTCAGACGGGAGTGGCGCCGCGGATTTTTGGCCTCTTGGGCCGACCATTGGCTCGCGCCGCGGATCTGGCGCTGGCAAAATCCTCATGCCGCCGAGGTGCCCGCGGCTGTCCCCGTCCACGTGCTTTGCGGCCACGAACAGGTGCTGCTCACCGCGTGGATGCTGGCCAGCTGGCACTCCCACACGGGCCGAAACTGGGTGGTGCGGGTGCATGATGACGGCACGCTTACGCCGGAAGACGTGGGAAATCTTTGCCGGATTTCCGACCAATTACACGTAATCACATCCGCCGCCGCGGACGCCGCCGTCGCGCCTCATTTGGCGAACCGGCCGGCCTGCGCCGCCTACCGTGGCGCGCATCCGTTGGCCCGGAAAATCATCGACGTGCCGCTGCTGTCGGAGTCCCGCCGGTTCATCCTGCTCGACAGTGACGTCCTTTTCTTTCGGCAACCCGAGGAGATTCTCCAGTGGGTTGACGATCCCACGGACGATCGCTGCTGGTTCAATGAAGACGTCGCCGAGTCGAGTAACGTCACGCCATTCGAAGCGCAGGAGCGTTTAGGGGTCACGCCAGTTCCGCGGGTAAACAGCGGCCTCTGCCTGCTGCCTGCTGCCGTGGTCGATTTGGATTTCTGCGAGCGAGCGCTGCGCGACACGGCCCTGCTTAACGGGCATATCTGGCGCGTCGAACAAACGCTGTTCGCCTTGTGCGCGGCCCGGCACAGCCGCAGTGCTCTGCTCCCTCGCGCCTACGAGGTTAGCCTGGGTGCGGCCATGCAGCCGGGCGCCATCGCGCGCCACTACGTCGGCGCCGTCCGCGATCGGTTCTGGTCGGAGGGTGTCTGGAAGCTCGCGGCCCAACTTTCCAGCCGATGACTCGGGTCGCATTTCTGCCGGACTGGCGCATCGGCAACAACTATCAGAGTTCGCTCGCGCACGCCTTGCAGGCAGAGGGCGTGGAGGTGGTTTTTCCCACCGGTTATCGCCGCGTGCTGCCTCTGACGCGGTCTGATTTCGGAGATGCGGCGCTCCTACACCTTCACTGGCCCGAGCCTTACTTCGCTCCCCGGCGAGATCGCTTCAGCGCAGCTCGACGCCTGCGATTCTTCTTAGACCTCCGTCTGGCCACGCGGCGGCGGCCCCTTATCTACACTGCCCACAACATGGGACCCCACAACCGCGAAGACCACTGGATCATCCAGCATGTTTATCGCACGGTGCTGGCGCGCTCGGCCGGCGTCATCGCCCATTCAGTGAGGGCGGCCGAAAAGCTGATCGAATTTTGTCCGGCGGTGGAGCGCGCCGTGCACGTGATGCCCCATGGCGACGCAGCCGGCGATTTTCCTGCTTTGCCGGACGCCGCACTCGCGCGCCACGAACTCGGCCTGGCCTCGGGAGAACGCGTGGTCCTTATTTTCGGACGGGCCGAACCCTACAAAGGCCTGGAGGAGATCGTCACCGCCTGGTCCCGCTTGCATCCCACGGCCCGGCTGTGGATTGCCGGCGCCCCGCAGTCGCCCGCCTTCAGCGAGGCGCTCCATCAGCTCGGCGCGGGCAATCCGCGCATCACCTTTGAGCTGACATGGCTGGACCCCAAAGCGCTCGCCACGCGACTCGCGGCGGCGGATGCGGTGTTATTCAATTACCGCCGGATCTTCACCTCGGGCGCCGGCTGCCTCGCGCGCTCCCTCGGACGGAAGATCGTGCTGCCAAGCCAGGCTGACACCGTCGACCTGATGGAGCCGTCTCCCACCGTTTTCCGGTTTCGAGACCTGCAGGATTTGTCAGCGGTGATCGCGCGCGCGGTGATCGCGCCGCCGGAACCCTCTGGCACCACGACTTGGCGAGCCGCCACGTCCTGGCAGGTGGTGGCAAACAAGACCGCCGCGATTTACCGGGCGGCATTGCGATAACAACACGACTGTCTGGATCAATAAGCCATGTGCGGCATCGCCGGTTTCCTGGGATTGAAGGACAGCGCAGCGGCCCAGCGCTTGGATGCCATGCTCGAGCGAATTCGTCATCGGGGCCCCGACGGAGGCCGGCCAATGGCTGGACCCTGCGATCGGCCTCGGGCTGGGCATGCGCCGACTGAGCATTGTCGACGTGGCGGACGGCCATCAGCCGAGGTGGAATGAGGACCAGACAGTCGGCGTCGTCTTTAACGGTGAGATCTACAACTACGCCGAACTGCGCGTCGAGTTGGCCGCACGGGGCCATGTCTTCGCCACGCGCTCCGATACTGAAGTGCTGGTGCACCTCTACGAGGAGGTCGGCGCACCCGCGATGTTCGAACGGCTGCGCGGGATGTTCGCTTTTGCCATCATCGATCGCCCGAACCGACGGCTGCTGCTCGCCCGCGACCCCTTCGGGATGAAGCCGCTCTATACCTCATTCCAGCAGAGCACACTCGCGTTCGCCTCCGAAGCGAAATGCCTGCGCGAACTTCCCGGTTTCAACTTCACCATTAACCCGGACACCTACCTCACCTACGCCGCATGGCTCTCGCTGCCGTCGCCGGAAACGCACTGGCGAGAGGTGAGCAAACTCCGCCCGGGGGAATGGCAACTCTGGAACGCGCACGACGTCACCCTGATCGCCCGCGGCTGCGCGGCGGCGCCGCGGTTTGCCGGGCGGGGCGTGCTCGTGCAGCCGGCCGAAGCGATCCGTGCGCTCGATGCCGCGCTGGAAGACAGTGTGCAACGTCATCTTCAAGCCGACGTGCCCGTGGGCGTCCTGTTGAGCGGCGGCCTCGACAGCCTCACGATCGGCAACTACGCCGGCCGCCATAGTCCCACCGGTCTGCATACGTTCACCGCGGGTTTCACGGGCGGGGATTCAGAATTTACCGCGGCGGCCGACACGGCTCGGACGCTGGGCAGCGTCCATCATGAGATTCTCATCGACGGACAGGCTTTCGGCGCTGCTCTCGACCGCATCGTCTGGCATCTTGACGAACCCATTGGCGATCCGGCGGCATATGCGCTCTGGCAGCTGTGCCGCGAAGCGGGTGCGCACGTGAAGGTACTCCTCAGCGGGGAAGGCGCCGACGAGCTCTTTGCCGGCTATGCAGGCCGCTATCGGGGAATGGTGCACACGCTCGATCGTTCCGATACTTTACGTCGCTGGCTGCGATGGAGCGGCACGCCTGGCTCAGACCGCACCGACACCCTGAGCCGTTGGCGGGCGCGGGCCCAGCTGACTCGCGAGCAGGAAATGGTGGGCTTGCGCATGGAAGGCGTACCGGTGCGAGCGCCGCACCTGCTTTCGCTGGCGCAGCGCCGCGGGTTGCGTCGCCGGCAGACGGAGTGGGCCGTGCAACTCGACTTTGCCCATGCGGATACGCTCAGCGCCTGCCAACAACTCGACCTCGCCTGGCAACTGCCGGAGTCGTTGCTGATGAAGGCGGATAAAATGAGCATGGCCGCTTCCCTTGAATTACGCTGCCCGTTTCTCGATCGCACGGTGGCCGCCGTGGCGATGGAAACCCGGGCCGCGCTGCGGCTGCCGAAGGGGGCGCCGCTGGGCAAGTGGATTTTACGCGAAACGCTGGGCCGCCACGTGCCGGAAAGAGAACCCCGCGCCAAGGTAGGCTTTCCCCTTCCGCTGGGACGGTGGCTCCGTGGTCCGCTGCGCGAGGCCGCTGCCGACCGTCTGCTGGGCAGCCAATCGATGGCCGTCCAAACCTTCGGACGCGCTCCCCTTGAGCGGGCGTGGCAGGCGTTCGTCGAGCAGCGCACCGCGGGGGCCCATCTTTTCTACGCGCTTTGGCTCTACGAAATTTGGCGGGAAAACGAGCGGTCCCGGCTTTAATGAACCGAGGGGCTGGGAGTGGAAAATTTTGAGCGCATTTTAAGCGCGACCGAGCGAATCAAACAGCGAGGCAGCTTGCCCACGAATTGATCATGCAGGGATCAACCTATCGTTCGGTATCGATCGTGATACCAGCCCATAACGCCGAGCGATCCGTCCGACGCGCCATCGAAAGCGCGGTCACGCAAACAATGAAGCCGGCAGAAGTCATCGTGATCGATGATCATTCCACCGATGCAACAGCGCCCATTGCCGCATCGTTCCCCGCTCCCATTCGGCTGATATCGGCCTCCGCTCGTGGCTCGAATCCGGCCCGCAACCTCGGGCTCGAACTGGCCACGTCGGATTGGGTGCAGTTTCTCGATGCGGATGATTTCCTCCTGCCAAATAAATTGGAGAGGCAACTGAGCGCGATCAGCGCTGACGCGGCGGGCGTCGATCTCGTCTATTCGCCGAGTCTGATCCTGCCAGCACCCGATCTTGCTTCTGCCGCCAATTCCGCCAGGGCCGACGATGATCCCATTGAATCGTTTCTGAGCAACCGGGGGTTCCAGACAGGGGCGGTGCTCTGGCGCCGTACCGCTCTGCTCGCGATCGGCGGATGGAAAGCCGATGTGCCGCGTTGTCAGGATTACGAAGTCGTGTTCCGCGCGTTTCGCGCCGGCCTGCGGATGCGCTGGTGCCCGTATGCAGGGGCCGCCTACTGCGTTGCCGATCAGCGTTCCTTAAGTCGCAGCCAGCCTCTCGCGACCTTGCAGTGCAACCTCCAACTCGTGCGTGATTTTTGCGGCTGGCTCGAAGCTAGGAATCTGTTCCGCGGCCACTACGCTACGCTGGGGCAAATTCGACTGCTGGATCTTTTATGGAGCGCGGCGCTGCTCGACGCCGACTGGGCCCAAGAGCACTACGCGAAGCTCATTTCCGCCGGCTATATTCAGCCCCGCTGGAATGGCTCACGGGTGGAAAAGTCGTTGCGCCTGCTGGGCTGGAAAACGTCCGTCCGCCTGCGGCGGGCTTTTGGCCGTAAACCCACACCGTCATGAGTGGCTCCCGCTGCGAAGTGCGCGTTGTGACGTACCGCCGCCCCGTCTGGCTCAAGCGGGCGCTGCTCAGCCTGCAGGCCCAAACCCACCCCGACTGGGTGGCCTTGGTCTTCGACGATTCACCGACTCGGGAGGGCGCGCTCGTGGTTCAGGAACTCAACGATGAACGCGTCGTGTATAGGTCCAATGCCGTGAATCTCGGAGCCGCCGCCAATCTTGATCGCGCCTTCCAAACCGCTGCCCTGGCAGGCGGAGATTACGCGTGCGTTCTTGAGGACGACAATTGGCTGCTGCCTGATTTCCTCGCCGCCAATGTCCGCTGTCTCGGGCAAACGGGATCATCGATCATGATGCGCAATCAGGAAATCTGGACCCAAGTCGGCGAAAAATTTCAACCGACTGGCCGAACCACGCGGGGAGATACGTTTCGTGACGGCCCCCACAGCGCCCTTCAACTCCGCGCGCATCTTTTCTTTCACGAAGGCGTTTCAAATGGCGGGCTGTTTTGGAGCACGACGGCGGCAGGCTCCCTGCAAGTCGGAGCCGAAGTGCAGATTACGGGGGTCCAGGAGTATTGTCGCACTCTCGCCGTACGGGATCCGCTGTGGTTCGATTCGACCCCCCTGGCCGTGTGGTCCGAACTTCAACCGTCCTCGGTGACCCGGGGCGCTCATTCGAATCGGAATTTTGCGCGCGCCATCCAGGAAATACGCATCGCTTTGGTCCGTCACTATGGTTGTTCGATCCTGGACGAGGCGCGGCAGATGGCGGAGCGAACCCACGCGACCAGCACTTTAACCCGGAGTCTCGCCGATCTTACCCTGGCGCAACGACGTCGTTGCCACCTGCCGATTACGGCGAATTCGCTCAAATCATACCTCCGCTCCAAACTCGTGGCGCATTCTTTGCGGCCCTTCCTTGCTTCGGTGTCGCTATGACTCGCTAATCGAATGCGATGTAAAATGGCACTGAGACGAAGAACGTTTCGTTGTTGCGCAGGGTGAGTGGGCAAAAGCCATGACGCTTGAGTGCTCCCTGGTCATTGCGACCATGAATCGTTCGGACGCGCTGGCCGAAGCATTCGCCAGCCTCGCGACTCAAACCCATCCTGCCGCCGCCATCGTCGTGGTCGACGCATCAACCGATCGCTCGACTGTGGAACTTTGCCAGAAATGGTCCGGCCGCCTACCCCTGCGTTGGGTTGAGGCCGGAGCACGAAGTTCCGCGCTTCAGCGCAATCAGGGAGCCGCGCAGGTGAGCACACCGCTGGTCGGTTTCATGGATGATGACGTCGTGCTGCCGCCAGCGACCTTGCAGAAGCTGGCCGACGGATTTTCGGGTGAACAAGTGGGTGGAGTGGCCGGGCGGATTATTGGGCTCAGCCATCGTCGACCCCAGGGGCTTTTGAAATGTTATTACCGCCTGCAGGCAGGATATACGCACCGGGATTTCGGCGGCCGAATCATCGGGCCTGCGATCAACCTGATGCCTTCATTCGAAGCCGACCCACGCACCTTGATTCCGGCGGAGTGGTTAAACAGCACCTTGGTGCTTTACCGGCGGGAATTGTTCGAGCGCGAGCGTTTCCCATTGTTCGACGGGTACAGTTTCCTGGAGGACGCGCATCTGTCCGTCCGAATCGGCCGAACCCACGAACTCTACTTTCACAACGACGCTCCTTACGCGCACAACAGTCGTCCTTCTGCCACCAAATCCAACCGCCGGGAGCTGGCGCGCATGATCGTGAGAAATCAACGCATCGTAGCGCATGATGTCCTTGGCTTGCGGGGCTTCACGCTGGCTTGGAAACTTGCACTCCACCGCCTGTTTCAAACCGTGGCCGTGATACGCGCACCGCAGCCGGGCCGATGGCAGGCAATCCGCGGTTTTTGGGACGCCTAACGGACTCCATCATGATCTCCCGTCTCCTGCCTGGAGTGATGTCGCGCTTTCGTGGTGCAGCTTTGCGCTGGCGGGGGGCCAATCTCCGCGGTCCGGCGTGGTTGCGGGCCATCGAAGTGCCGCGCCAGGCACACCGCATCATGCTGGGGGCTGGCGTGGCGCTCGATCGCGATGTGGTGTTGCTCGTCAGTGGCGAACCCACTGCTCCGCGCTGCATCAGCATCGGGGATCGGACTTATATTAACCGGGCCACCTTTATTGACTCAGTCGAGTCCGTGCGCATTGGGCCCGACTGCATGATCGGCCCGTTTTGCTACATTACTGACCACGATCATCAACGCACCGCGGATGGCCGCCCCGCGGGCGGGCCACTGGTCGCGCTACCGGTCACAATCGGACGCAATGTCTGGATCGGTGCGCACGTCAGCGTGCTCAAGGGCGTGACGATCGGTGATGGCGCGACCATTGGCGCTGGCGCCGTTGTCACGCGGAATGTCTCCCCCGACACGACCGTCGTGGGCAACCCTGCCCGTCCCTTGCGTAATTCCTAATGCGGCTGGCCATAACGATCGCCACGCGCAACCGGCGCGCTGAACTTGAGCGCACGTGCGCGGCGTTGGCCCGTCTGGAGCCACCGGCCGATGAATTTTGGATCTGCGCCGACGGCTGTGACGACGACACCGTCGAATGGGTTCGCCGCCATTGCCCCGAAGCGCAGCTCATGGTGCATGCGCAATCCCGCCACTCGATTCGTTCGCGGGACGAAATGCTCGGCGCCACGGACTGCGATATCGTCGTCGGGCTCGATGACGACAGTTATCCCCTCGACAAGGATTTTGTCTCTGTGGTGAAAGCGCGGTTTGCGGCTTGGCCGGATTGCGCGGTTCTTTCATTCCCCCAGCGCACCGACGAGTTTCCGGGCACGCTGGCGCAAGCGGATTTTGGCCCGACGATGCTGGTCGGCACGTATGTCAACGCCGCCAGTGCCATCCGCCGCCAGGCGTATCTCGACCTCGGCGGCTGGCCGCTGTTTTTCGAACACGCGGCGGACGAGCCGGATTTTGCTCTACGGTGTATTGCGAGCGGATGGCAGGTCATCCATGACACCAGCATCATCATCCGCCATCACTGGTCGGCCTTGATGCGAAACGAAGTTCGGGTTCATCACCGCCATGCACGCAACGAATTGTGGAGCGTCCTCCTCCGCTGCCCTTGCCCGTGGTGGCCGCTGGTAGCCCTGCGACGGGCCGCCGGGCAATTCGGTTACGCCTGCCGACGGGGGCCTTCCTGGATGGGGCGCGAACCACTTTGGTGGTGGGAGGCAGCAAAGGGATTCATGCGCGTCTGGCAGCAGCGGCAATCCTTGGAATGGTCAGCTTATTCGCGCTGGCGACAGCTACTCAGAAACCCCCAGCCGGTCGCGGAAAAGGGAGTCCTCACATGAGCCGGCTGCCCCGCGGACTAGAATCCTCGCTAGCTCCTTTGGGTCGTCGAGTCGCATCCGTCCAACGTAATTTGCCGCGGCCGTCACGCCGCCGGATCGCAAAATTTGGGCCAATATCGAGTGCGACCGATGGACCCATGCTGGCGGTGCTTTGCGAGCCCCGCACGCGCTGGGACGCGCTTTGGTCGATGTGGAGCGCGCTGCGTTTCCTCGCCAATGACGTTACTCCCGCGATGTTCGTCGACGGCCCCATCGAGGAGAGTTGGGCAGGGGCTGCTCAACGGTTATTTCCCCAAATCACGATACACAGTGTGCCCGCTTGGTTGCTGGCCAACGATCACCCCCTGGAAGCATTTCCGGAGTTCTGCGTCGAACACCCCTTTTCGCGCAAACTGGCACTGCTGACGGCCCTGCAACGTGAAAACGACTTGGTCTATCTGGACGCAGACGTCCTCATCTTTTCCGATCCCGTTGCGGTGCGCGCCGGCTTAGAAGTGCGTCAAGGACGCTTTCTGATCGACCGGGAGTTTGAAGCCTGTGACCCAGTCGTCCAGCAACGCGCCGCGACCCTGGGCCTGACTTGCGATTTACGTTTCAACTCGGGGTTGCTCGTCCTGCCGCGGAAGGTGTTAAACGGCGAAAACCTGACTCACTTGTTGCATGGGTGGACCCGTGCCACGCCCAGCCGGTTCACGGAGCAAACCATACTGGCCGTATTATTGTCGGCTGCGGGGGCGCAACCGCTGCCGCCGGAAGAGTATGTAATCTCCAATTACGGAATGTTTTTCTGGCACGACGATATCTCCTATACCGGCGTAGTTGCCCGCCATTTCGTGGGCAACGTGCGACATCTCATGTACTCCACGGGCTATCAATTGCTGCTCCATCAAGCCCGGGCCGCCGGAGTGTACCGATGAGGTCGAAAATTACCCTCAGCGCCACTAACCCGTGCCACCTCTACGATCTCGCTTGCGCGTTGCACGAGCGCGGTGCGTTGGGCGCATTCCACTCAGGCTACCCCTGCTGGCGACTTCAGCCTCCGCCGGGACTGCCAGTGCGCACTCACTCCTGGCGCACCGTCGTTACGTATGCCACCCGCCGCATGCCGCTCTTCTTTCGACCTGCAGATCATCGTCTTTATCGATGGCAGGACGACGGCTTTGACGCTGAAGTCGGGCGTGCTTTGCGATCTAACGACGGGCGGTTCGTTCATGCTTTACCCGGGCAGGCGTGGCGGACATTTGAAGCAGCCCACCGCCTGGACCAGAAAACCGTTCTGAACCATGCGAGCGGTCCACCTCGATT
>JBEENF010000100.1:0-10223 GCA_041192325.1 Verrucomicrobiota bacterium | reverse complement strand
AGTTCTACAAAAAGGTCAGCGAGGATGACGAGGTGTCGAAGGAGTTCTTCGCGCGGCTGTTTGAGTGGTATGTCGAAGGCCGGAAGAAGACACCACCGAGGAAGTAGCGCTCATCACCTACACCGAGAGCGGCGGGCGGGGATCATAGCAGTCGGCCAGTTTTCTCGAACTGCCTTGCTCCACTGCGCAGGGCGACCGAGCCTACCGGCATGAAACAGTGGTCGGCCGTGGCTTTCTTGTTCTGCGTCTTGCTGACAGCGTGTGCAGACTCGTCAGAGGCGACGCGGCGGAAAGCCGAAAAGGGAAATGCCGCCGCGCAGCGCAAACTCGGCTGGATGTACGCCCAAGGCGATCGCGTGCCCAAGGACAGCGTCGAAGCGGTAAAGTGGTATCGTAAAGCCGCCGAGCAGGGCCATGCCGTGGCGCAGTCCAACCTCGGCTTCATGTACGCCAACGGCGACGGCGTGCCGAAGGATGAAACGGAAGCCGTGAAATGGTATCGCAAAGCAGCGGAGCGAGGCGTTGCGCTTGCGCAGAGCCAACTCGGCTGGATGTACGAGAACGGCAGCGGCGTGCCGAAGGATCCCGTGGAAGCGGTGAAGTGGTGTCGGAAAGCGGCGGAGCAGGGCTATGCCGCCGCGCAGCATAACCTCGGTGTGATGTACTACAACGGCACCGGCGTGATCAAGAATCCTGCCCAAGCTCACGCGTGGTGGAGCATCGCAGGATCGCGTGGATTCAAGGAGGCCAAAAAGAATCTCGTCTCACTCGAAAAAGAAATGACCGCCGAGCAAAAAGCCGAAGCGATGAAGTTGGCGCAGGAGCTATTCGCGAGGTTGCCGAAGAAGTAACACGAAAACAGGGCCACGGGTTGAATCTTTACGGAGTGGCAAACCGCTCGCGCATTCGTTTCCCCTGCAAATCCAGTTTCGTATTCGCTACTCCCGGTTGCCGGCGATAGTCTACATCCCGTTTCAAACCCGAAGGATATTAGGACACTCGCTCAAACGTGAGATTGCTTTCGCTGCGAACGGAGCGGACATCTGTGTTTCGCCGAGATAATGATGGCGAACAATTCACTCGCTCATTATCCGAGATCACCGCCAAGCCCCTGTCACCGCCCCAGCAGCACGTCCCACGGGCAGCCGAGGGCCGCACGCAACCGCATCGCCGTCGTGATCAGAATGTTGGTTTGCCCGGCCTCGATCTTTTGGAGGGTCCGAATGTTGAGATCCGCACGTTCGGCCAACGCTTCCTGAGTCACCCGCCGGGCCATGCGTTCCCGGCGCAGGTTGGCGCCAAAGGTCGCAAGTGTTTTTGATACGGTATCCCGGGCCACGCCCCATCATGCCGTAGATCGATGTTTGACTGAACGGCACAACAGGCCGTAATCGGTGATTTCTCCCGAGGGCTCTGCAAATCGACTGATGAGCGTCGCCCGAATCAATCAGCCATGAAGATCACCCGCTATGTCGCGTTTGAGCCGCGCATCCTCTTTTCCAGCAAGGGACCGAGCATTTGGAAATTTGGCTTCTTTTGGGGTGCAGGGTTGGCCTGCCTCAATTGGACGAGTATGCGCCCCATGTTCACATGGGATTCGATTCTTTTCTCCGTCGGGTTGGGCTGCATCTGGGTTTGCGTGCTGACCCTCGTCAATTGCTTCACGGTCGACGACGAGAAGGAACGACAGGACAAATTGGAGCAAAAGCTGGAAGCGGAACGAAAATACTACGCCCTAATGAGCCAAAAGCCCTACATGAAAGGATCCTTGCAGGCGGATAAAGTCGAGCGCGAGGCGCGGCACGCGGCGATAGCGCGTGATTCCGAAAAACTTCCCTGAATCCCCGATCAGCTCGTGGCTCGGAGGCTCAGTCCTCTGGACATAGGGGCCGCCAAGGTCCTCGCCCGCTATTCCAACCGAGAGCCAACCCTGGCATTTCATTTTCCGATGGACTCTTCACCCCCAGCTCCCCCGAAACGTCGCGTCGCTCGCAGTAAAGTGCCTGCGCTCCAAGCCGAACAACTTTACCGGCTCGCCGATGCCGCGCGCCTCTTATGCGTGCAGCCGGAGCGGCTGAGCGCTCTCGCGATGGAGGGCAAGTTTCCCCAGGCGGCCGTATGGGTGCCGGGTGGAGGGCACACGGGTCGGCGCTGGACCGCGAGTCAGCTCAACGAGCTGCTCCGGACGTGGGCCAATCCTTTGGCGGAGCCCCAAGACCACCGTCCGACCCCACGGCACTGACACGACCGCACGGGTGAAGCGCAGTCTTCAGATTTCATCAACTCGTTTTCCTACTGTCGCTCACCCACTCTCCCCACTCAAACGCACTGCCCCGGGTGTCGTCACAAACTCAAACGCCGTCGGTGGCTCCGGTGCCGGCTCATAGTTCAAAATCCCGCACGAAAAACGGCCGAGGGTGAGTCTTTTGCTATCGGCTTCGAGCACGATGATTTCCTTCCGGTGGAACGAGCGCAGCACTTTTTCCAGAAACGTCCGTTGAATCCAGAACGCGCCCGGCTCCAACACCACCGCATCGCACGCGGCGGTCGCATAGCTGTTGCCGACGAACAACCGCCCACCGGCCGCACTGACCTTCACATCGCGATCGGCCCGCTTACCCACCGTCGGCTTTCCCCCGACGTGCCGGAGCAGCATCAAAGCAGTGCGGCGGTCGAAAGAAAGATGCATAGGAGGGGAGCGTGCGGCCTTTTTGAAAACAAGCCCCGGGGGCGGGCCAACATCCATCAACACACCGCCGCCACGGTGAAAGTCGAGCCTCCCGCCCACTTCTCGTCACACTGCCGACAGCACTGCGCCCCGCTCCTTTCGCTCGGCTGCCAACCCGAGCCAACAGCGCCGCCAACCTTCCCACGTCTACCGAATTACGGCACGGATTTCGCACCGCCAAATCTGGGCTTGGTTATCGTGTCTCCGTAGATCGGCGCCTGGTTCACGCCGGAAGTCTGGACCGGGGCCGCCAAGGGCGCCGGTTTGGGCAGGCGGACCAGAACGCCTTTTGGTCAAAATTTACTCACGGCACGATCAGTCCTCTCGACCCACCCCCCGGTCATTTTGCGCGCTCCCCCCGCCCCGGGGTGCCTCGCCAAATTTGTCCCGAATTTGTCCCTGTTTTATGGGCTAACTCGTGCCTTTCCTTGCCGCTCGGTGCCACCGCATCCAGCAGCCGAATACACGTTCCTGCTCGACAGCTCTCAAAATCATAGATTTTCGGATACGGCCAATCCGATTTCAACTCCCACCACCTCCACCAATCAAAGTCCCTGTATCACAAGGAGATAGCCAATCCTTGCGATACAGGGATATTTTATGTCTCGATTTTGTATTCGAAATAGTGCCTATCTTGGGCATGGAGCAGCAACCCAAGGCACCAGATGACTTCAAACTTCGGCGCGGCGGTAAGGGCAAATTGAGGGTATGGCAGTGGCTGACCGACCCGCGGATCACGATCCGCGAGCGCCTCAATTCCTCCAACGGCGTGGGCTACCGCGTCACCCTGCCCAAGAAGCTCACGGGCGGACCCGTCATTTTCCTTCAAAGCCGCGATTTTGAAGCCGCCAAGGAGATCGTTCGCAGCCGGGGCAAAGAGTTTCGCGAGAGCCGGTCAACCGCACTCGCCCTGCCCGACGACAAGAAGCTCCAAGCCGCCTCTGCCGTGCGCACGCTCCACGAACACGGACTCGCCCTCGGCCTCGACGAGATCGCCCGCCGCTATTGCGCCGCCGACGCCACGTTGAAAGCTCACAGCCTTGGCATCCCCGAGGCCGCCACACTCCTCGCCGCCGCGCTGACGCTCTCCAATCGCACGGGCAAGCCCCTGCTCGACGTCGTGGCCGCAGCCGTCGAGCGCCTCTGCCCAGCCGGCGGCAGTAAAACCCTCGCCGAGCTCACCACTGAGATGATCGAGATCAAACGCGGGTGGTTCACTCGCGGCGACCTCCGGAAGGCCTCCTTCCACGACTTCGAGATCCGCGCCGGCAAGATCGGCAAGGACATCGGCTCTTTCCCGCTGCCCGACCTCACCAAACAAATCGTCTACGATTGGCTCAACGGGCTAAAACTGGCACCGCGCACGCGCCACAACTACCGCATGGTGCTCTCCGAAGTCCTCTCCTACGCGAAGCAGAAGAGATACATCGGCACCAGCCCGCTCGAGGAGTTCACGCGCTCTGACGTAAAGGAACTCGAGGGCCACCTCGGCGAAGCGGCCCAACCCGCGATCCTCTCGCCGACCCAAGCAGAGAAGCTCCTCACCACCGCCTTCGCTCACCCCGAGTGGGACCTCGGAGCCGCCGTCGTGCTCGGCCTCTTCGGCGGCATTCGCACCGAAGAAATCAAGCGCCTCACGTGGGAAGCGGTCCGCTTGGACGAGGAACACCCCTTCGTCGTCATCGGCGCGGAAATCGCGAAGAGGCGCCGGATTCGCAACGTCCCGCTGCCCGAGTGTGCCGTCGCGTGGCTGCGCCGCTGGCCGCGCGGCGAGACGGTCACCAAATCCGAACACGTGAACCACTATCAAAAACGGTTCCTTAAACTCGCCGCCAAAGCTGAGATCATTTGGGACGCCAACGCTATGCGTCACTCCTTCGCTTCGTATCATTATGCCAAGGACGGCAACAGCATTGAGACGGCCCGCATCCTCGGCCACAAATCCGACGACACCGTCCTGTTCTCGCACTACCGCGCGCTGACCACGAAGGAACAGGGCGTCGCCTACTTCGGGATTTTCCCAAAGCACAAAGGTCGCGTCATCGCCTTCCCGCGTGGAGCGGCCGTCGGCGCGTAGTCGCCCTGGCATCCCCACTGCACTCCCAAGCGCGGCAATCCCCATGAGTAAAGCGAAGACCAAAGCGTCGGCCGCACCAACCCCACCGCGCGGCTGGCAAAATGCAGAGCTTCCCGAGTTCAACAAAATCGCCCTGTTGCACTCCGCATGGTTGAAGCACCTCACTGAGAAAACCGAACACAAGGACTTGTGGAAAGCAGACTCCAAAAAACGCCTGAATCCGGATCAACAGTTAGCCGCCTACGTGCTGATCACAGCCCAACTGAGCCACTGGCGGCAAAAGGTCCGTTACCTTGAGGAGTGCTTGAACGACGCCGGCATCAAGTCCCCCTTGCCGGCCCGCGTCTTTAAGGCCGCCCTCGTGGGCATCGACCACCTTGAAAGATTTGGCGGCCCCGGCACGACCCAATATGATTGGCTCGCGGACCAGCACCTAGCAACGGACCTACATCGGGCGTTTGGGTATGACGGGACATCGTTCGACGAGCTACGCACAGCATGCGAGATACCTGCCGCCGTAAGTGGCCGCGCTCGAATTTACAATTTCGACGAGACGATGCTTCTTCTCAAAAAGCGCCTCGCACGAAAGCGGCCAGACAAAACGCGGCGCAGGGAAATAGCAGAAGCTATTTGGGTATCCGTGAAGCCCTCCACCGATGCGCAACGGCGGCAGGCGCTTCGGCACGTGCTCACGACCACAGGAGCGACGTGCGCGGAGCGGGCAAAACCCAAACCTCTGCCGCAAGGTGCGAGCTGGGGATACGACGGCAAGGTCATCGACACTCCGTTGCCTCTCTCGGGAGCATAGAAACACCCTGAAGCGGAAGCATCCGGTTCATGGGCAAGAATACCCCGAATCAATAATCGGGGTAGCGACTAGACTGAGGCGTAGAGGATAGGATGGCCTGATTCAGTAACACGAGAATAGGTCGAATCCCAGTGCTCTTGGCAGACTGGGACATCCAGCAGTTGTTGAGCGCAAGAGTCGGCACACCGCTGACCCTCAACAACCCAACCGACACAAACGCCATGAAAGACCCAGCCCTACTCCCAACCACCGCCCACGCGACGCGCCCTTCCACTCGCGACGACGTCGCCACCACCGGCCGCCCGCCGTCACCACGCCACAAGCAACGGCTCGCCAAGCCGCTCACGCACGAACTCCGCGTGAATCCACCGGTGCTCCAAAGTGAGCGTGAGCTCGCTCACACCACCGGGCTGAGCCCGCGCTCCATCCGGAACTACGTTCGCGACGGCTTGATCCCGAAAATTACTATCGGCCGCCGCGTGATTTTCCGATGGCCCCAGGTCCTCGCCGCGCTCGCCAAACTCGAAAGGAGCTCCGCCGAATGAGTGCCGAAACCGATATCAGCCTCGTTGAGCCCATATGGATCCGCGTCTATTTTCATCCCGCAGACAATTCAGTGACCCTGATTGACCTAGCTCCGTGCGATGTGGGAGAGCTACCGTTCGAGTTCACCCTGCCCGCCGACTATCTCGTCCGAGTCATCGCGCCAGCCGTCGAAACGCATTCCCGCGAGATCAGCAACCCACGGTGTCGCCGCGCACTCGTGGAGCCGTTATCCATCCGCCTAAATTTCCATCCCGAAGATAATTCAGTGACACTGATTGACCTGACTTCGTGCGATGTGGGAAAGCCACCGATCTCGTTCACTCTCCCCGCCGACTATCTGGTCAAGACCATCGCGCCGGCGGTCGAAGGGCATCTCCGCACGATAGGTCGCCCAACGAGCATTCCGAGAAATGGAGGAGCGGCGAGAACCCAACCGCGGATCAGCGTGGCGCCATGGGGGGAGCTTGTGATAAGCAGTGCGAGAGGTGATGTGATCTTCTTCGAGAAGAGTCAGATTGATGACTTGGCACGCGCGGTTCGCAAATGTGTCTCGTTCGTCGATGGTCGCGCGGCTGTAAAGAAACGCATCGCGATGGGTTGTTGCCCAGAACACGCGTTGCCCCTGATCCCTTTCCCCGGGTTGTTTACCCGCACCGCAGGCCCCTTCGAAGGAGGCTCGGTTCTCGTGCTCAAATGCCCCCTCTCCAACTGCGGTGAAGGATCGTTCGCAATCTCCTCATCCGGACCGTTTGAACGAATGCCCATCCCCAAGCACATCATCCCCACGGTCGAAAACCTCCTGCGAAACGGTCTGATTCAGCCCGGTGTTCTGCCTGCGCCGGGCGAGTTCGGCGGTGGGGTCGGCCAGATAGAGGAACGGACTGAATAGGCCCCGTGCTATCCCTGCGCCCCCTAATTCGGCCCCACCATGCTCACCGCTGACACCACCGGCACCATAGGCGCTGGATCGCAGGACACCGGAGAACCCAAAACCCCGCCGCACGTCCGCCTGCGTAAGGCCGCGCACGATACGATCCTCGCCTATCCGGTGCCGCGTATGCGGACCGCAATGCTTGCGGTGTATGTCGCCCTCCTGCGCGCGGAGAACGATGCTCGTGCCGCCCACGGCGAGGACTTCACCGTTTCCGTCGCAGAGGTTGCCCGTCTTGCAGGAATGTCAGTCCGTTCCGTGCCTCGCTTCCTGCCGGCCCTCGTTCAAGCGGGATTGCTCCTAATCCCGATCTCGGGCCGCAATGCCCACACCGAAAACACCTACCGACTGCTTTCCCCGGACCGTCCGCGGCGCCGCGCCCTTGCGTCGGCGCCAGCATCGCTCGCCGAGGTCGAAGCTTACCTCGTCAGTAAAGGATGGGACGTCCCCGCCGAGACTTCCCGCGAATTTTTCGCCTATAATGAAGCGCGGCAATGGATGATTCCGGGGGCCACCGGCAAGCGGTTCAACCCTTGCCGCGATTGGCGCAAGCTGCTCGTGGGTTGGGTCGAGACCCACCGCACTGCGCCACCGGCGCAGCCTCCGCCGCCCGACCCGGCCGCACCTGCGGCTGCGACCCAACCTCGGCGCGGCACCACGCGAACGCCTCAGCAAAGCATCTTGATCACCGCGATGGGCGAACCACTGGGCGGTCGAGCGGAAGTGCTCTGCAATATCATGCGTCGCGACCCTCGCGTCCCGTGGAGGCACGAAGAGTTTGAGGCACTTCGATGCACGGGCATCGCGACCAGTCCGGAATTTCAGTTCAACGAGGACACCGAAGCCCTCGCGTGGTATTATCGTCGTTTCGAAAAAGGCTATTGGGTTAACAACGAGCGCGTGGACTACCGTCGACAGTCGATGCTAGCTCTTCTCCTCAACTGGGCCGACGAAGTCATGAAAGCAAAACGCGCGTTTGATAGTTACCTCGACGAAAAGCGACGAAGTGGGGCCGGCCGACTCTACTCAACCAACGAACCCGAGGTCACGACCCCTGCCTACCCTAGTGCCCCAAGCTGACCGAATTAGCCTGCGCACGTGACCCGCCACCGGAGACTCTGCCACCCGTGCAGCCTGACTCTGCCAACCCTGCACACCCACTCTGCCAACCGTGCATAGTCCAGACGCTTTGACTCTGCCAGCCGTGCATAGGGAGATAGTAAGAACGAGGAATACGTAAGAACGAATAAAGAAGAATACCCCCATAGCCCCCAGAGGGGGCAATGAGAGATGATGTTTTTTCTTTTCTCTAAGACATACACTGCATCCAAGACTAACCTACAGCACGCTGCTCACACCTTGAATGCGATCATCACACCCTGAGCGATTCTCAGACCGGTATGCTCTTCGATCCCTCGATCCAACCCCACCGCGCACCGCGCCCACCCACGCCGCATTCCCTGCGGCCCGCGGGCCAGCGCGGCCGTCGTGCGGTCGCTCACCCCTCGTCGGGACCGGCCATCACCCAGCGCGGCACCTTGCCCCGGCGAGGCGTCCGTGAAACCACCGTCTCCGGTTTCTCCGGGTAGCGCTCGGGCCTCGCCAGCTTCTTCGCCTTTTTGGGTTTCCGCTTCATCACCCACTCGTGCGCCGCCGCATCAGCCCCGTCAAACCAATCGCCGGCCCCTCGCGCCGCCGGCCCAGCCAGCCACGCTCGCCCACGGCGACCAATCCCCGCAAATGCGACGCAATCGGCCTTCGCGGGGTATCTGCCAGGAGAATCAGCAACGGCCTGATCACGCCAATTCCCGCTCCGCCCTCTTTTTGCTCAAAACCGCCGCGCGACCCAACCGGTATTTCCGCACGTCGGCTTTTTACCCGCACCGCGCGCCACCGTTGCCCACGCGCTTTCTTTTAGGGGTCTAATTCCACCGCCCAAAGCGCCATCGCCGCGCGCATCTTCACGGCCCGGGGCGCATCGCCTCCGACCAGACATCCTCGCCCACGCCGCCGCCCTCGCTCCCGTTCACCGCCACGCCGCCGCCACGCCCGATGGTTCGCTGCCTGTGTTTCAAAACCGATCACGCCGCGTCCCCTCCAGAAAAATCCGCGCTGCGCGCTCTCCTCACTATTCAATAGCACACGCGAGACGGTTCTTTCCATTTCATGGCCTTCGCTTCCTTCTGTTGCCTCGCCTCTCCCGCCAGTCACCCTCAGCGTCGCCCGCAATTCCGTTTTCCCGCCGATCAATCCTCTTTCCCGCTCACGTGATCCGGCACCCGACATGAGCGCCTTCACTCGCACCCCGCGTGGTTCCAGCGTTGGCCCTCCCGAGAGAGATCTCACGCAACACCGCCTTTCCTGCGCGGCATCGAGGCCGACTTCGGCCCCGAGTACGCCGACACCTTCCGCCGCGACCTCTCAAACCCTTTCCCGTCCCCGCTTTCTAAATACCGCCTAATCCCATGAACGAACCCGCCAAATTCAACAACGTCGTCAGCTTCGTCTGGGCGATTGCCGATCTGCTCAACGGCGCTTTCAAGAAAAGCGAGTTTCAGAAGATCATCCTGCCCTTCACCGTGCTGCGCCGTCTCGACTACGCGCTGGAAAAAACCAAGGTCAAGGTGCTGGAGACCGAGCACACGCTGAAGGAGAAGGGCTTGGAGAACCGCCACGGGCAGTTGTGCCGCGCTGCCGGTTACGCCTTCTACAACACCTCCAAGTTCAACTACGAGAGCCTCCTCCACGACGATGCCAATCTGGCCCTGAACCTTCGCCAGTATGTCATGGGCTTCTCGCCCAATGTCCGCGAGATCTTCGCCGCCTTTAACTTCGACGACACCATCCGCGATCTTGGGCGGGTGAATCTGCTCTACCTGCTGATGGAGCGCTTCAATGAGAAGAGCAAAGTGGACCTGCGCCCCGCCGCCATGTCCAACCACGAGATGGGCTACGTCTTCGAGCATCTGCTGCGCAAATTCAACGAAGCCCTCAACGAAAACCCCGGCGAGCACTTTACCCCGCGTGACGGCATCCGCCTGATGGTGGATCTCGTGCTGATGCTCGATACCGAGCTGGCAGGCACCGAGGGCGTGACCCGCACCGTCAATGACTGCGGCTGCGGCACCGGCGG
>JBEENF010000099.1:0-10380 GCA_041192325.1 Verrucomicrobiota bacterium | reverse complement strand
GATGCCTATTACCGAGGCGAGATCGCGGCGGCCATATTGAAGACCTCGCGCGCCATGGGCGGCACGATGACGCCCGAAGATCTGGGAGGGTACTCGGCGGAGTGGGTCGAGCCGGTTTCCGTCGATTATCGCGGCTGGCGCGTTTACGAACTGCCGCCGAACAGCCAGGGCATCGCGGCGTTGGAAATGCTCAACATCATGGAAACGTCGCCGGCGACGCCGCTCGGGGCGCTCAGCGCGGTCGAAATGCACAAGCGGATCGAGGCCATGAAACTCGCCTACGCCGACATTCGCCGGCATGTCGGCGAACCGAAAACCTACGCGGCGCCCGTGGCGCGTTTGCTTTCCAAGGACTACGCGCGGCAGCGGGCGACGCTCATCAATCCGGAACGGGCCAATGCTGACGTGCCCCCGGGCCAGCCGGTGGGCAGCGACACGACGTATCTCACCGTGGTCGACCGCGACGGCAACATGGCGAGCTGGATTCAGAGCGGGTATTCGGAATTCGCCTCGGGGGTGACGGTCGAAGGCATGGGCTTTCTCCTGCAAAATCGCGGGGGTGGATTCACGCTCGAGCCCAATCACCCGAACGTGCTCGCTGGCGGCAAGCGGCCGTTTCACACCATCATTCCCGCCTTCATGGAGCGCGGAGACCAGGTCATCGGCTTTGGCATCATGGGCGGCGCCAACCAGCCGCTGGCGCACGCGCAGTTCGTTTCCAATTTCGTCGATTATGGCATGAACATCCAGGCGGCGCTCGAAGCTCCGCGATTCACCAAACGCAACGCCGGCGGGAACGACGTTTCCATCGAAATGCGGGTGCCCGCCGCCACGCTCCAGCAACTCTCCGCGAAAGGTCACGAAATCTCGATTCGTCGCCCCTACACCCAGGAAATGGGCCGCGGCCAAGCCATCCTGCACGATGCGAAAACGGGCGTTAATTACGCCGCGTCGGATCCCCGGGCGGACGGCGCCGCCACGCCCGAGCCGATTGTTCGCTAGCGCGGTTTGACCAGAAATCCCGCCACATTTCGGGGCGACGAGCGCCAGCGGGTCGCCGCGTTCCTTATTTCTTCGGAATCACGATCACGTCGATGTTGGGCCGCAGACCATAATCCGCCGGCAGCGTCCGGTAATCGACGCCGCCGCGGGCGTTCAAATCCCACACGATCTTGCCTTCGCGCAGGGTGAGCTCGCAGAACAGGCGCTCCTTCGCCCGCAACTGTCCCCCTTTGCTGTCGCCATAACCGAAATTACCCTCGTCCACGCGCAACACCGCCACATCGGCGACCGCGCCGACACTCAAGTGGCCCAGTTCGGGATGATTGATTTCCTGGGCAGGATTCCACGTCGAGCTGCGGATGATTTCCTTCAGCGGCATCCCCATCACCAGGAATTTCGACATCGTCGTGGTCATGTCCATCAAGCCGGTGTTCATGCTGGTGGCGTGCAGATCCGTTGAAATCGAGTCGGGATAAAATCCCGCCTTGATCGCGGGCACGGCGTTGCGAAAGACGAAACTGCCCGCCCCGTGACCCACGTCGAACTTCACGCCCCGCGCCCGTGCGCGATACAGATAGTCATACACTTTGTTGTTCTCATCGATCCACGGCACGCTCGCGCGGAAACAATGTGTACTGATGTCTCCGGGACGCAGCCGCTCGGTGACCAGCTCCCAATACGGGCGCTCGGGTCGAAAGAAGCCGAAGTCGACCATCACGGGAATCTGGGCGGCGGTTCCGGCCTCCACGGCACGGTCCACCGAGCTCCAATCCGGATGCTCATAATGCGCCGACTTCACGCCCACGACCACGTCCTTGTGCTTAATCGCCAGGCGCACGACCTCCGCCGGCTGAAATTCGCCCGGCACCTGCTCGGCGGCGTTCGATGACATGCCGAGCCCGGCAATATTGATCATCGCAAACACGCGGGTTTGCGCGCGATCGATCACGGTGTGGCGGAAGGTTTCGAAATTGCGCCAGCCGGAGCTGCCCGCGTCGACCATCGTGGTCACGCCGGTGCGAAAGCTAAAGCCGTCCGGCAACACGCTATTGTCGCCGGCCCACGCATCCTTGAGTCCCGTCGTGGCGAAGAGATGCACGTGGATATCCACCAGCCCGGGCGTCACCACGAGTCCGGTGACATCGATGACCTGCTTCGCCTCGGTCGGCGCGATCCCCGCCTTCACCGCGGCAATCTTTCCATTGCTCACCGCAACGTCCAGGAGCCCGTCGATGTTATTGCGCGCGTCGATCACCCGCCCGCCCTTGAGCAGAAGGTCATGGGGCTGCGCCTGTACGCCGGCGACCAGCAGGAGGGCAAAAGCGGAAAAAAGTGTCTTCATCAGGGGCAGGGATTTCGAGGCTTTGACGCAAGAAAAACACCAAGGGGAAAAAGAACGCGAACCTTCGTTCGCAAAAACCAAGACGCCGCGGCCGCGCAAGCAACACGGGCCACGATGGCTCCTCTCCCCGGGCGTGCGCGCCGCAAAACCGTTGACCTCGACTTTCCGGCCTCCGAAATTTTTGCCCTCGTTCGCTCCCCCTCCGCACCGCCTTGCGCCTCCTGCGCTGTTCCGCGCACCACCCCTCATGATTAAACCACTCGCTCAGCTACGAACCGTCTCGTTGCACGCCCTGGTCGTGGCGCTTGCGCTGCCTCTGGCGGGCATCGCCGCCACCCTGCCCGGGAACAAAGGTCCGGCCATCGCTCCCCAGAAGCCGATCATTCTCTTCAACGGCAAGGACCTCAGCGGCTTTTCCACCTGGCTCGCCAACCATAAAAAATCCGATCCCAATCAGGTGTTCCGTGTCGTGGATCAGATCGACGGCGCGCCGGCCATTCGCGTCAGCGGCGAAGGGTTTGGCGGGTTCATTACCGACAACGCCTACGCCAATTATCATCTTGTGGTCGAATATCGCTGGGGATCCCTCACATGGGGCGCCCGCAAGACCAAGACGATGGACAGCGGCATTCTCCTTCATGCGCAGGGCCGCGAAGGGGCCTCCGCGGCGGACCTGAACGGACCCTGGATGCACTCGATCGAATATCAACTGATCGAAGGCGGCACGGGCGATTTCATCCGGGTGCGGGGTTACACCGAAGACGGCAAAGCCCACGTTCCGACGTTCACCTCCACGGTCCGCCTTATGCGGAACGGCCAGTTCAATTACGACCCGAATGGGCAGGTGCGCACGTTCAACGTGGAAAATGGCGGCCGACTAAACTGGTACGGCCGGGATCCCGATTGGAAGGATGAACTCGGCTTCCGCGGCGCCGATGATGTCGAGAAACCGATCGGCCAATGGAACAAGAGCGAAATCATCTGTAAGGGAGACACCATTACCTCCCTGCTCAACGGCAAGATCGTGAACAAGGCCACCGGGTGCAGCCTCAGCGAGGGCCGTATTCTTTTTCAGACGGAAGGCGCAGAAATCTTTTTCCGCCGGATCGAACTGCATCCGATCAAGTAGGGCTCGCCGGCCGCAAAAGTAGGAGCGGGTTTATCCCGCGATTGAATCTTTAGCGGCTACGATCGCGGGATAAACCCGCTCCTACAGTCGATCGGCAGGACAAAAGAAAAGACCCCGCCAGCGGGCGCCGGCGAGGTCAGACTGAATCGTTGCTCGGCTCCGAGTCGCCGAAACTCTGCGTTAGCTCAGAGCTTCTTCACCTTGAAGCTGCGGAACTCCACCGGGTCGTTGTGCCCCGCGAAGCCGATGTGCCCCTGCCTGCGATCGAGGCCTTTGGGCGGGTGCGCAATCGCACTGCGGTCAAACGTGTCGATGTCCACGTCGAGAATCTTGGTCCCGTTCAACGTGACCTTGATTTTCTGGCCCCGGACCTCGATTTCCTCGTAGTTCCATTCTCCGACGGGGCGGAGGTAACCGTGCTTGGCGCCAACGCAGTGGTAGAGACTGCCGTGGTATTGGGTGGGCAGAAGCTCTTTGCCGGGGTGAGCCGCATTATAACCGTCGCTGTCGATCACCTGGATTTCCAAACCGTCCGCGGCTGACTTGCCGCCGAGCGGCGTCCGCAGCGCGATGCCGTTGTTGCCACCGGGCGGGAGCTTGAATTCGACGCGGACGATGAAGTTTTCGTATTCGTCTTTCGACAGGAGGTCGCCGCCTTTCTTGGGTTTGCAGATGATCGAGCCGTTCTTGACTTCGTAGCTGTCGAGCGCGCCCTGCCAGTTGCTCAGGTCCCGGCCGTTGACCAGTTCCTGGAAGCCCTGAGTGTCGCTGGCGGCGAGGGTACGATTGGCCTCTTCCGCCGGGATCTCGCGAATGAACACATTGCGCCAGCGGATTTCGCTGCCGTGCGTCTGCAGTTGGATCGGGCCTTTCGGGAAGATCGGATCGCGCATGTAGCCGTTTGGCTTCTTCGCCTCTTCCTTCTTCGCGCCTTTGCCGCCCGCCTTGGCCGGGGCGGCAAACGCCACATAGCCCGCTTTCTGATTCGCGAAATAGTTTTCCAGCACCGCGTTGTTCACGACGACCTCGCCGTTGAACTCCACTGTCACGCGCTCCCCAATCATTTTGATTTTGAAGGTGTTCCACTCGCCGAAGGGTTTGTCCATTTTTTTGGAGGGATCCTTGCCCGGCGAGCCCTTGCTGTTGTTAAACAGTCCACCCGAACCCTTGTCCTGGCCCAACCCGCGGGGGTCGCCCTTGGTCGTATCCCAAATCTGGACCTGCGGCACGCCGCGCAGATAGACGCCGCTGTCGCCGTCCGGCAGCGCCTTATAATCCACCCACAGCTCGAAATCGCCGTAGTCCTTGTCCGACGTCAGGTACAGGCCCTTGCCGTCGTTCACCAGTTCGCCGTTTTGCACGCTCCAGTGCGCATTGATGTGGTCGGGACCCTGCTTGCCCACCGGCAATCCGCCGGAGACGGACTTGCGTTTGTAATCCTCGCGGGCCTCGGGCGACATTTTCCACAGCTCGCTGGGGTCCTTGGTGCCCCAGCCGTACCAACCGGACAGGTCCTTGCCGTTAAAGAGCGGCTTAAAGCCGGCGGGCGGATTGTTGGCGGCGCGCGACGTCACGGCCAGCGCGGCACAGAAGAGAAGTGCGAGTAACTTGATTTTCATTGGTTGGAGGTTGGGGAAAAGGTAAGGGGTCGAGGCAATCCTCTCCCCAGCGAGGATCGCTTCACTTGACCAACGGTTGCCGCTTGTTGCGACGAAATATTCACGCGAAAAAACGCGTGGTTCGCGGCGATGGGTTTCGATTCCGCCCTAGCGCCCCGGGACGTTCGGCAGCGTCGGATTAAAGTGACGCGCGTCTTCGAGGATCTGTTCCTTGCGCGTCGACGATCCTATATTCTGATCCAGCCAGGTTTCCGCCGCCTGCGGATTGATCAACAGCCACTCCCGGGTCAATCGCGCGATCATTTCATCGCTGCGGTCGGGTGCAGGCAGCGAACTCAACCAATCGGCGGCGCGCACCGGCGAGGCACGCAACCTCTCTTCGAATTGACGCCGCAGCGCCTCATCGCGCTCCGCCCCCAGCGGCAGCGCGGTAAGCGAGGGACTGGGCGGAGGCGAAACGCCCGGGTAACCGCCCCCCGCCACCCGCCGGCCTCTTGATCCATTGAGACCGCTTGGAGGAGAACCTCGCGACGAGGCGATCCCCATGCCCGCATCGATCCCGGCAATCGCGGCGTCGCGGGCCTCGCCCGCCGGTAACTGCCGGACCCAGTCCATCGCCGCGCCGGCATTTTGCGCCACCCAGGTTTGCCCGATCGCGCCGAGGAGCAGCCAGCGATCACGTCCCTCGGGGAGCAGGTCGACCACGGGCAAGGCGCGTTCGGGCGCCGTCTGCGCCACGGCAAACCCCACGCTCGCCGTCACGCGCTGCCTCAGTTCACCTGCCGGGAGTTGCTGGGCCCACGCGAGCGCCGCACTGGCGTCCCGGCGACTCCATTGTGCCAGCGCCAACGCGAGAATTTCGGTGCGGCCCCCGGTCTCGGGCAGGGCGAGGAGCAGATCAGCCGCTTCGCGCGGGCCACGGTCCATGAGCTGCGTCGCGATCGCCTGCATCGCCGCGAAACGTGAAGCCGGCGCCGTTTGGGTCAGCGCCCATTTCATCGCCGCAGCGCGATCACGGGTCACAAACTCGCTCGCCGCGAGGTCCAGCCCCGCGGTTTGCGTCAGGCCCGGAGAAAGCGCCAGCGCCACCGCGCCGGCCCGCGGCGGATCGCGCGAGGCGAGCCCGGCGATGAATTCCCGCGCCGCGGCGTCGCGTTGCGCTGCGGGCAGACTCTCCAAAGCGCGCGCGGCCCCGGCGACATCGTTCGCGCCAGCGCGGAGGGTGGCTTCCGCCAAGGCCTCTGGCGTTGAAACCATCCCCACTGGCTCGGGTTGCGGTGGCGGTGCCAGCCGGGGCATCCCGGTCGGCACGACGGACGCCGACTCGACCGCACAACCGGCCAAAGCCAGCATCACCAGCGCGGCGCCGACGAATCTATGACCCGGGTCGAGGCGGCGCTGCGGATGCATCCCGTGAACAAACGGGTTCACGGCAGGCGCGCAAACGCGGCGTGACTTGGATGCAAAAGACACCCCGCGGCCGCCCTTCCCAGGGGAAAGAAAAGCGGCCGCCGTGTGATCAGGCTTCGTTGGCCTTGAGCACCCGCAGCATGTTTCCACCCAGCACCTTCTGGATGATCTGGTCGCTATGACCACGCTGCACCATGCCAACGGTGAACAGCGGCCAGTTCGTCCAGGCGAGGGACGCGGTGGCAGCGCCGTCGCGCAAATCGCCGCCCAGCGAACCTGGCGGCCAGAGTGCCTCCCAGCGTACGCGCTGGGGCCCGCGCGGAGGCAGCTTCACCTCGGCGGTTTTCACCCGCGAGGTGTAGCCCACGTCAGTGCCAATTCCGACGGAGTCGGACCCGAAGCGCTTGATCATGTAATCAATGTGGTCGAGCAACGCCACGATGTCGCGATTCCCGCCGAGAAAATGACCGATGCAACAGATGCCGACGAGACCACCCGTATCGATGATCGCCTTGATGACATCATCGTTCTTCGCGCGGATATGTTTATTGAGACTGGCCACCGAGCTGTGGCTGGCGACCATCGGCTTTTTGGTGACCTTGGCCGCATCGTAACCCGTTTTCTGGCTGCTGTGCGCGCAGTCGGCGATGACGCCCTGCCGGTTCAATTCGCCCACGGCCATCCGGCCGAAATCGCTCAAGCCCGCGTCCATGGCCTCGCCGCAGCCGTCCCCAATCGCATTCCGCCGGTTATAGGTCAGGTGCATCATCCGCACGCCGAGTTCCGCAAAGACGCGGATGTGACGCAGCTCGTCCTGGGTGTTGACCCACTGCTGCACCAACGGCACGCCGTTGGTGGTCATCATGATCGCATGATGGCCGGCCTTCTTGGCCGCCACGATGTCGTCGGCCTTGACCGCCTTGGGAAAGCGATCGCGCAGGTGATCGGTGACGTAAACCCAGCGCGCGAGACGCTTGAGCAGGCGGATCGTGTCGCTGCTTTCCTCGCCGGAGTTGCGCACGATGGCGGTCACGCCCGCCGCCTTCCAGGCGCTTTCGTATTCGATTCGCTCGGCCGCGTCCGTCACCATGCGCGTCATCATCATGTCCTCGCGGGCGTCGTTGATTTCCGCCTCCGAAGCGCCCGAGTTGATGACTTTGGCGAGCACCGCGTTGTCGACACCGGAGTTGGGACCGAAGCCATAGGTGTCGAGCACGACGGAATTCGCGTGCAACTCCAAGCCGTGCTCCAGGTCCCGTTTCGACGGCTTGAGCCGCTCCAGACCGGCGCGACGATCGGCCGCGATTTTCGGATTGGTGAGGACGGGATCGGACCCGGAGTCAGCCCCGGCGCCTTGCGCGGCTTGGGCGGAACCGGCGAGTCCGGATGTAACAAGCGGCGCGGCCGCGGCCGCGGCGAGGGAGGCGCCGAGAAACGATCGACGATTCATGATTGGGCGGAGAATACGGGGGCTGATCGTGAACTAAACCGTCGTTGTCTCGAGTCCGCCGGGGTGCGGGAATCGCAACGATCCGCCCACCTTTCTCGTCCGCCCGACGCAGCACAATCCCCAATTTTATTTCCGCGCCAGTTTGGCAGCGCAGCGATTCACCCCCGCCGTTCCGTGGGTCAGAAGCGTGAACCCACCGCTCCGCAGAAACTCGATCACCCCGGGAGGCAGATCCCGCGGCAGCGGTTTTTTCCACCCTTGGTCAGGCCGAAGGAGTGCCTCGCCCCGGCGAGCATCACGAGTTGAGGCGAAATGCCTTTCGCCGCCCGAGCGACCGCGAGGTCAGTGCTGGCGAAGCGCGGAGTTCGCCTGGGCCAGGCCGTGCCTGATCAACACCGGCGGACTGGCTGGCATGAGGTCGCTTACCGGTGAAGCGCCCGCCACACCGAAGAAGGCGCTCGCCGCTCCACGCCATAAACTCAGGGGGACGAACCCACCGAGCCGGCGGTGCCGGAGCAGGAATTGTCGTCGTGGTGGAACAGCTAGTTGCGCCCTTTGAGCACCTGATCGTGGTGCAGCTTGCCACAGCCTCCGCTCAGCCGCTCCAGCCTCTTCTTCCAACCCGCCGGCGCCTGGGCGCCGACCGAGCGAGCGTCAATATACTCGCGCAGCAGGGCGTTGAATCCTGCCACATCGCGCAGGCAGGTTTCGGTATGCTGCGTGATGAAAACCTTGTCGCCGGGTTGCGGCGCCCAGTCCGGCAGGAAGTCGAACACCAGCTCCCACAGATTGACGTGGAAGACCCGCGATTTGCCTTCAACCGTGCTGATCACCCGCGCCTCGCTGCAGCCGTTCGCGATTCCACCTGCCTCCAGCACGAGCGCGATCACGCCCTTGCCGCCATTGGTGCGGTAACGCCCGGGCTCCGCGACACCACCTGTGATCGAAACCTCACCGGCCGTCACCGGGCCAGCCGCGAGGACCAACAACACCAGCCATCCGGCGGGACCCCAGCCGCCGCGCAGAAGTCCGCGACGCGCGGCAAAATATTTCCGGGCGAATTTCGTAATCAATAGTCGGCGTAGACTCACGTGGCCCGTGTGAACCATTCGGGGACAATTGTCAGGCTTCTGCTATTTCCACCGCTCGCCGCGCGGCAAACCGCTCAGGCATCGATCCGCAACTGACACGGTTTTTCGCCGCCCGTGCTCCAACCCCCGAGGTCCGCAATCTCTTCGAACAGCGCTTCAACTCCCAAATCCTCGCCCTTGGTCGCAACGGTGAGAAACAACTGCCGGTCTCCGCCTTTGGCATTGAGGCTTTCCAGCATCGCCGCCTTCGCGGCCGCCGCCCGGGGGTCATCGCACTTGTTGAGCACAATCAAGTCCGCCGCGTTGAGCAGCGCGTTGCTCTGTGACTGCGTTGTCGGGTCGTAATCCGGCGTCAGCACGCAGACCACGAGCCCCGCCTCGTCCAACCGTTCCCCAAGCGGAGCCGCCGGACCGTTTTCCTCCTCGCCCACGGCAAACTCGAGCAGAACCAAGTCGTACTCACCGCGTTGCTGGAGCGCTTCAGCGCTCGTCGGAGTATCGTGGGAAATATCCGTACAACCCACCTCGGCGGGCAAGGATCGCGCAAAAAACGGGTCGTTGTCCGCCGCGGCGCCGGCCCCATCGGCGTTCGCCGGGACCCGCAATTCCCGCCGCGCCGGAGGGCTGGCAAAGATCGCCAGCCGACCCGCGGGCCGCAGGGAACGGAAGCGGGCGGCGAGTTCACGAATCAGGGTCGACTTCCCCGCGCCAGTCGGACCCAGCAAGGCGACAAGAAAGGCTTTCGGGGCCCCGGCCTTGACAGGCGATTTTCTGGTCGCCCGCGAGCGTGAATTCTCAGGCATCGCTGAAGCTACAAGGGCCGGGGCCCGCCGCAAATGACAACCCGAGTTGCCGCCGAAATAATGCGCTTCCCCCGTCGGCCGAGCCGCTTCGGCCGGAGCCGCGGTCCAACTGGCACTCACCCACCGTTCGACGCTCACCTTGGTCCTTGGCCAGCTTGCCCAACTCAACCCAGTATTGCCGGGAAACGCCGCCTCCTACCTGCCCTGCTTCAGCCAGCCGGTCTCTCGACCACCCACGTTTCAATCGGCTCCAGCTGCGGGATGATCTGCTGAGCACGCCCGGCCGTTGCGCCGTCGGCTCGGGATTTCCCAAACTCCCGGCGCCGATCAGCGGCCGCCCTTTGACCGTTCGCAGCCGGCGCTATTTTTCCAGGCGGAACAGCCGCTCCGCGTTGGCGTGGTAGAATTTTTCCAGCACGGCGCGGGGCAAGTTGAGCGCTTCCGTCTCGCGCTCGAGATAGGTGATCTGGCCTGACCCGGCGTAGTAGCGGTAGTCGCCACGATAGCGGCTCTCGAGCAGGTTGACATGACCCT